>NZ_JBYSYE010000018.1:0-103510 GCF_058782925.1 Pseudomonas sp. FW305-E2
AGCAATCTATGCATGATGCGGAGATCCTGGGGCCGCTGCGCGGCCCTTTCGCGACGCCAGGCCGCTCCCACAGGGATCGCGCCAGCTTTTAGAAATTGAGCAAGACAGTTGCCCCCACAGGGAATGCGTCAGTCTTCGCTGATGGTAATGCTGGGCATTGCCGGCGCCGCAGCTTCCTGCAGCACGATCCGCGCGCCTACCTGGCGGGCCAGCTCCTGGTAAACCATGGCAATCTGGCTTTCCGGCTCGGCGATCGCCGTCGGCTTGCCGCTGTCGGCCTGCTCACGTATCAGCATCGACAACGGCAGCGACGCCAGCAGGTCGACGCCATACTGGCTGGCCAGCTTCTCGCCGCCACCTTCACCGAACAGGTGTTCGGCATGGCCGCAATTCGAGCAGATATGCACGGCCATGTTCTCGACCACGCCCAGCACCGGAATGTTGACCTTGCGGAACATTTCCACGCCCTTCTTGGCATCCAGCAGCGCCAGGTCCTGTGGCGTGGTGACGATCACCGAGCCGACCACCGGCACCTTTTGTGCCAGGGTCAGCTGGATGTCACCGGTACCCGGCGGCATATCGATCACCAGGTAATCCAGGTCATCCCAAGCGGTCTGGGTGACCAGTTGCAGCAGCGCGCCAGACACCATCGGGCCACGCCATACCATCGGCGTGTTGTCGTCGGTGAGGAAGGCCATGGACATGACTTCCACGCCGTGGGCCTTGATCGGCACGAACCACTTCTGCTCACGAATCTGTGGACGGGTACCCTCGGCGATGCCGAACATCACCCCCTGACTGGGGCCGTAGATATCGGCATCGAGAATACCTACCCGTGCGCCTTCGCGTGCGAGGGCCAAGGCCAGGTTGGCAGCGGTGGTCGACTTGCCCACACCGCCCTTGCCCGAGGCCACGGCGATGATGTTCTTGACGTTGGCCATGGCTGGTACCTGGGCCTGGGCCTTGTGCGCAGCCACCACGCAATCGATCGAAACCTGGGCGCCAGTGACCCCCTCGAGGCTGCCAATGGCGGTCTGCAGCACCTGGGCCCAGCCGTTCTTGAACAGCCCTGCGGCATAACCCAACTGCAACTGCACGCTGACCTGCCCGCCCTGGATATCGATGGCGCGCACGCAGCCGGCGCTGACCGGGTCCTGGTTCAGGTAGGGGTCGGTGTACTGGCGAAGCACGCCTTCAACGGCGGCACGGGTGACGGCACTCATGGAGACTCCCATTGGCAAACTGAATGTAAAACAGCCGCCTATCCTAACCCGTCAATCGTCAGCAGATGCGCTTGCGGGGTGAAATATCTTCGCCAGCCCTTTATAGTGGCCGATCACCCTCATTTTTACCCCGTAGCCAGATAAGTAGCCGAGCCACCATGTCCGAGCCACGCCAGATTCTCGTCACCAGCGCCCTGCCCTATGCCAATGGATCGATCCATCTCGGCCATATGCTGGAGTACATCCAGACGGACATGTGGGTGCGCTTCCAGAAGCTGCGCGGCAACCAGTGCATCTATGTCTGCGCCGACGACGCTCACGGTTCGGCCATCATGCTGCGCGCCGAAAAGGAAGGCATCACCCCGGAACAGCTGATCGCCAACGTCCAGGCCGAGCACAGCAGCGATTTCGCCGACTTCCTGGTGGACTTCGACAACTTCCACTCCACCCACAGCGAAGAGAACCGCGAGCTGTCGAGCCTGATCTACTCGCGCCTGCGTGAAGCCGGGCACATCGCCACCCGTTCGGTGACCCAGTACTTCGACCCGGAAAAAGGCATGTTCCTTGCCGACCGCTTCATCAAGGGCACCTGCCCGAAGTGCGCGGCCGAAGACCAGTACGGCGACAACTGCGAAAAATGCGGCGCCACCTACGCACCCACCGAGCTGAAGAACCCCAAGTCAGCGATCTCCGGTGCCACCCCGGTACTGCGTGATTCCCAGCATTTCTTCTTCAAGCTGCCAGACTTTCAGGCCATGCTGCAGCAGTGGACCCGAAGCGGCACCCTGCAGGACGCGGTAGCCAACAAGCTGGCGGAATGGCTGGACTCCGGCCTGCAGGAGTGGGATATCTCCCGCGACGCGCCGTACTTCGGCTTCGAGATCCCGGGTGAGCCTGGCAAATACTTCTACGTATGGCTGGATGCACCAATCGGCTACATGGCCAGCTTCAAGAATCTCTGCGCACGCCGCCCGGAGCTGGACTTCGACGCCTTCTGGAACGAAGGCTCCAAGGCCGAGCTGTACCACTTCATCGGCAAGGACATCGTCAACTTCCACGCCCTGTTCTGGCCAGCCATGCTCGAAGGCGCCGGCTTCCGCAAGCCGACCGCGGTCAACGTGCACGGCTACCTGACGGTCAACGGCGCCAAGATGTCCAAGTCGCGCGGTACCTTCATCAAGGCCCGCACCTACCTGGATCACCTGCAGCCGGAGTACCTGCGTTACTACTATGCGGCCAAGCTGGGCCGTGGCGTCGACGACCTGGACCTGAACCTGGAAGACTTCGTGCAGAAGGTCAACTCCGACCTGGTCGGTAAGGTCGTCAACATTGCCAGCCGCTGCGCCGGCTTCATCCACAAGGGCAACGAAGGCGTGATGGTCAGCGGTGATGCCGCGCCTGAGCTGACCGAAGCCTTCCTGGCTGCCGCCCCCTCCATCGCCGAAGCCTATGAAGCCCGTGATTTTGGCCGCGCCATGCGCGAAATCATGGCACTGGCCGACCGCGCCAACGCCTGGATCGCCGACAAGGCACCGTGGTCACTGGCCAAGCAGGAAGGCAAACAGGATGAAGTCCAGGCCATTTGCGCCCAAGGCATCAACCTGTTCCGCCAGCTGGTGATCTTCCTCAAACCGGTACTGCCGGTGCTGGCCGCTGACGCCGAGGCTTTCCTCAACGTGGCCCCGCTGACCTGGAACGACCACCTGACACGCCTGGAAAACCACACACTTAACCCGTTCAAGGCCCTGATGAGCCGTATCGAGCCGGCCAAGGTCGAAGCCATGGTCGCTGCCAGCAAGGAAGACCTGCTGGCAGCCGAAGCCAAGGCCCCGGCGGGCAATGGCGAGCTGGCCAAGGACCCGCTGTCGGCAGAGATCGAGTTCGATACCTTCGCTGCCGTCGACCTGCGTGTGGCGCTGATCGTCAAGGCTGAAGCCGTGGCGGGTGCCGACAAGTTGCTGCAACTGACCCTAGACATTGGTGACGAGCGCCGCAACGTGTTCTCCGGCATCAAGTCGGCCTACCCAGACCCGTCCAAGCTGGAAGGCCGCCTGACCATGATGGTAGCCAACCTCAAACCCCGGAAGATGCGCTTTGGCGTGTCCGAAGGCATGGTCATGGCTGCCGGCCCTGGCGGTGAAGAAATCTACCTGCTGAGCCCGGACAGCGGCGCCAAGCCAGGCCAGCGCATCAAGTAACCGCCCTGCGGGCCATTGTGGGAGCGGCCTGCCCGCTCCCACAATTACGCAGGCCCCTTCATGCCAAACCCGGACAATCGCCCCGATTCCCGGCTATCGTCATCTCATGAATGACTACATCCTGGTCCTGATCAGCGCCGCACTGATCAATCACCTGTGCCTGCTTCGACAGCCACTCTCCGGGCTGCAACTGCAAGTGCACGGCCTGGCCTGCGCCCTGTGCATCGCCCTGGGTGTAATCGGCGCGCAGTTGCTGGTGCACGCGGTACTTGCCCCGTTGCACATCCACGATCTTGCCCTGTTTCTGCTATTGCCCTGGCTGGCTTTGCTCGCCTGGGGCCTGCCCTGGCTATTGGCCAAGTGGCGCCCGGCCTGGCCTGTAGTGGGGTTGCCAGCGTTGCTGTTGAGCAATGCAGCAGTACTTGGGCTGGCCTTGCAACAGACAAGCGACGACGGCACCTGGCCAACCATGCTGCTCCAAGGCTTGCTGACGGGGGGCGGCTTCTGGCTGGCGCTGATGGTGTTCGCCGACCTGCGCCAGCGCAGCGCCCACGCCGATATCCCCAACGCGCTGCGCGGCCTGCCCATCGAATTGATTGGTGCCGGGGTGATGGCCATGGCGCTTTCCGGTTTCAACGGAATGTTTGGCCAATGAGCAGTCCCGATCCCCGCCTACGCACCAGCATGGGCCTGGTCTTGCTCGCCTGCACGCCTGGACTGCTGGCGCTGTTGTGGCTGCATGGCTGGGGCATGATGCTGAACCTGTTGCTGTGCGCCAGTGCCGCGCTGCTGTGCGAGGCATTGCTGCTGGCACTGCGCAGCCAATCACTGAGCCAGGCGCTAAACGACGGCAGCGCACTGGTGACCGCCGTGCTGCTGGCGGCCGCCCTGCCCACCCTGGCGCCATGGTGGCTGCCGGTCATCGCGGCAAGTGTCGCGATCGGTATCGGCAAGCAGGCCTACGGCGGGGTCGGGCGAAATCTGTTCAATCCGGCCATGGTGGGTTATGCCTTCGTGCTGCTCAGCTTCCCGTTGCAGATGAACCATTGGCCTGGGCAGGCCCCTGGCCTGCTCGACAGCGTGCAGCAGGTGTTCGCTGGGGGCGAACAGATCGATGCCTGGGCCCGTCCGACATTGCTCGACGGCTTGCGCCACAACCGCAGCCTGACCATCGACGAGCTGTTCGCCAGCCATCCGGGCTTTGGCAACATTGGCGGGGCAGGCAGCGAATGGGTCAACCTGGCATTCCTGCTTGGCGGCCTGTTCTTGATGCAACGCAAGGTGATCAGTTGGCATGCGCCGGCAGGTTTGCTGGCAGGGCTAGTGGTATTCAGCCTGTTGGGCTGGAACGGTTCGGGGTCGGACTCCAATGGCTCGCCTTTGCTGCACCTGTTTTCCGGCTCGACCATGCTGGCAGCCTTCTTCATTGCGACCGAGCCAGTGTCCGGCCCCAGAGACGACTGGGCCAAGCTGTGCTTCGGCGTGGGGACAGGGGTGCTCATCTACCTGATTCGTACATGGGGCAGCTACCCGGATGGCACCGCGTTCGCCGTCCTGCTGATGAACCTTTTGGCACCGGCGCTCGAGCGCATGGCTGCGCAGCGTCAGCAGGCAGCCCGATGAAGCGCGGGGTTCGGGATGTAGGCCTGCTGCTGCTGACTGGAGTATTGGCAGTGTCTGCCACCCTGGCCTGGCGGCAGTGGACCGGTCCGGCCATCGCCGGCGCTGAAAAGCAGCTGCAAAGCCGCCAACGGCTGGCCGTGCTGCCCGACGGTAGCTATGACAACCAGCCCCTGGAAAGCCCGCTGCCAAGGCCCGCCGCACAGAGGCCCAACAGCCGTATCCTGGCGGCTTACCGTGCCACTTTGGCAGGTAAGCCAAGCGCCATTATCCTGATCACACAGGCCCAGGGGTATGCCGGGCCGATCGTGCTGAGCGTCGCCATCACCACGGACGGCCGGCTGATCGGCAGCCAGGTTGTCGAACAACAGGAAAGCCCCGGGCTGGGCGATCGCCTGGGGGATCCGCGATTGCACTGGCTGAGTCAGTTCAACAACCGCGATCAGGGCGATCACTGGGCGCTGAAGCGGGACCAGGGTGACTTTGACCAATTGGCCGGCGCAACCGTGACCTCGCGCGCGGTGATCGCCGCATTGCAGGATGCGCTGAGCTATTTCGACGAGCAGCGTAGTGTATTGCTGGAGGGCGCCACCCATGAATAGGTTCTGCCTGCTGGCCATGAGCCTGGCGCCACTGCTGGGTGCCACCCGAACGCTGGCTGAAGGCGCGGCCATCGGCCTGTGCGCAGTACTGATGGGGTGCCTGCACCAACTGTTGCTGGCGCCACTGCGTAAACACATGGCCAGCTGGGCCTATGTAATGGCTAGCCTGCTGCTGCTGGCAGCCTTGGCCAGTTGCCTGCAGTTGGCCCTGCGGGCCTGGCTGCTACCGCTGGCCATTGCCCTGGGCCACTATCCCGCATTGTTGTGCCTGCAATGCCTGGCCAGTGACCACCTGCTACCTGACCAACGCCGCTGGCGCCTGCTCGCAAGGCACCTCGGCGCTGTCTTTGCCATTTGCCTGCTGCTGGGCACCAGCCGCCAATGGCTGGCTGACCATGCCGAGCTGCACCTGGCCAGCCTCGCACCCGGTGCGCTACTGCTGCTGGGTCTGCTGTTGGCCTTGTACAATCGCCTGCTTCCGGGCCCTGCCCACCCACCTCGTCAAGGAAAGCCCTGATTTCATGAATGCCGCCAAACGCCTGGAGATTTTTCGCAGGCTGCACGAAGACAACCCCGACCCCAAGACCGAACTGGCCTACACGACCCCGTTTGAACTGCTGGTCGCCGTGACACTGTCCGCGCAATCCACCGACGTCGGCGTCAACAAGGCCACTGCCCGCCTGTTCCCCGTCGCCAACACCCCCGAGGCCATCTATGCCCTGGGCGTTGAAGGCCTCAGCGAATACATCAAGACCATCGGGCTTTACAACAGCAAGGCCAAGAATGTCATAGAAGCGTGCCGGCTGCTGATCGAGCGCCACGACAGCCAGGTACCGCAAACCCGCGAAGCGTTGGAGGCGCTACCCGGCGTCGGCCGCAAAACCGCCAATGTGGTGCTTAACACGGCGTTTCGCCAACCGGCCATGGCCGTGGATACTCATATTTTCCGGGTGAGTAACCGCACGGGCATCGCGCCAGGCAAAACGGTGCTGGAAGTGGAAAAGAAACTGGTCAAGTTTGTACCCAAGGACTACCTGCTCGACGCCCACCACTGGCTGATCCTGCACGGGCGCTACGTATGCCAGGCGCGCAAGCCAAGGTGCGGCAGCTGCAGGATCGAAGATTTGTGCGAGTACAAGCACAAAACCTCCGACGATTGAGCCGATTGCCAAAAACCACTCACGTCGATTGAAAAAATCTTTTTTACCAGCGTCTGCTTTCTGGTTATAAGGACGGCCAATGGCCCCTTGGCTTGGAGCGACTCATGAGTACCGATAAAGACGACCTGTCGATCGATGATGATTTTGTTGCCGCAGACGATGACGCGGAGCCACAGGTTGAAACAGCAAAAACCAACCTGAGCAAACGCCGCACCATCGACAACATGCTGGAAGAACGGCGCCTGCAAAAGCAGTTGGCCGATTTCGATTACGACCTGTAGTGCGGGTCCCGTAGTCAAGGACCGATAGCCTTGGCAAAGCCTCCTGGCTGGAGGCTTCAAGGCTTGGCGATCAGTTCAGACCTTGCCGTTGCGCCAGCTCGATCAGGTCAACCAATGACCGTGCATTGAGCTTGAGCAGCAGCCGTGACTTGTAGGTACTGACCGTCTTGTTACTGAGGTACATGCTGTCGGCAATCTCCTTGTTCGAACGCCCTCGCGCCAGTTGTTGCAGCACCGTCATTTCTCGCGCAGACAGGCGATTCACCATATCCGTCTCGCTGCCCGCCCCCCTGCCACGTGACGCATGCAAGGCCTGGTTGGGGAAGTAGCTGTAACCCGACAACACAGCCTTGATAGCGCTGAGCAGTTCGGTAAGCTCCTGCTGCTTGCACACGTAACCCGCCGCCCCTGCCTGCATGCAGCGCATCGAAAAGTTGCCGGGGGCCTGCGACGTCAGCACCAGTACCTTGCTACCCGGGCTGAATGTCGCCATGCGGGCAATCACCTCCAGGCCATCCAGCTTCGGGATACCGATATCCAGCACCACAATATCCGGCAGGTGTTGCCGCGTCAGCTGCAGCGCAGCTACCCCATTGTCAGTCTCCGCCACAACGTCATACCCATGCCGCTCCATCAGCATGCGTACGGCCAGGCGTATGACCGGATGATCATCCACGATAAGCACTTTATTCATGCGATATCCATACAGTGTTGTTGCTTTGGCACGCCACGATAACCGACAGGACGCTTGCTGGCGCGGCGATTTACCAGCGAAAGCGATGGACAGAAAAAGCCTACAGAACTTACAGAAACTTCCTACACATAATGACTATGGTTGTAACAAACAAATTACTTATTACCGAAAGAAACGGTACCACCCGCAGTCATAAACGTACCAGTTGAATACTGATCTTCAGCAGAGGAAAACTTCCGATTCAAACACGTTGAAAAAGCCATACAAGAGGGTTCTCTGACGATCATTCCTCCCCCGGGAAACAATCCAGCCTTTAGTTGAGTACAGCGGTAAGGTAAAGATGGACAAAACCGCTGGAGACGGCCCATATGACCCAAGCACAACCTGTCGCCCCGCTGACGATCATTGCCATCTTCGCGGGGATCATCGAAGCCTCCGCCCTTGCCACACTGCCATTTCTCGGCGAGTCCAGCCAAAAGCTCTACACCTGGTTCCTGGTAGGCTTTCCATTCTTTCTGACGGCACTGTTCTTTCTGACGCTCAACTTCAATTACAAGTCGTTCTACAACCCGCTACCCGACAGCACAGCACAGCCCAACACGCCAGCACTGAACAGTGTGGCCACACCCGCGATTTCCAATGATGCCCGTGAGGCGGTACAGGGCGAGCCTGTCACGTTCATGTTCTCCGGCCCCGACGCCTATCGCATGATGGAGCAGCAACTCTTGCACGCACTTGCCCAACCGCCCGAGCCAACGCGAGTCTGGCGCTTTTGCAATCTGGAGAGACGTCAATGTGCGCAGCTTTCGATCAGCGCACTTGAGGGCGATGATGTGAGCCATCGAAGTTGAACGACCCGCCTTTGCGCGGGCATAAAAAAACCCCGGACTGAGCCGGGGTTTTCGCACACACCAGCAATCAGAGCAGCGAACGGCCCTTGTTGGCGGCAATGCGCATACGCAGTGCATTGAGCTTGATGAAGCCAGCAGCATCTGCCTGGTTGTAGGCACCACCATCTTCTTCAAAGGTGGCGATGTTGGCATCGAACAGCGAATCGTCCGACTTGCGGCCAACCACGGTCACATTGCCCTTGTACAGTTTCAGGCGCACCACACCGTTCACGTTGACCTGCGAAGCATCGATCATCTGCTGCAGCATCAGACGCTCCGGGCTCCACCAGTAGCCGGTGTAGATCAGGCTGGCATACTTTGGCATCAGCTCATCTTTCAGGTGAGCGACTTCGCGGTCCAGGGTGATCGACTCGATGGCACGGTGTGCCTTGAGCATGATGGTACCGCCAGGCGTTTCGTAGCAACCGCGCGACTTCATGCCGACGTAACGGTTTTCGACGATGTCCAGACGGCCGATGCCGTTGGCACCACCGATACGGTTCAGGTCTGCCAGGACGGTGGCCGGGGATTTCTCGACGCCGTCGATGGCAACGATGTCACCATTGCGGTAGGTCAGCTCGATGTAGGTAGCCTGGTCCGGGGCGTTCTCAGGCGAGACACTCCAGCGCCACATGTCTTCTTCGTGCTCGGTCCAGGTATCTTCCAGGACACCGCCCTCGTAGGAGATGTGCAGCAGGTTGGCGTCCATCGAGTACGGCGACTTCTTCTTGCCGTGGCGCTCGATCGGGATGCCGTGCTTCTCGGCGTAGTCCATCAGCTTTTCGCGGGACAGCAGGTCCCACTCACGCCATGGGGCGATGACCTTGACGCCTGGCTTCAGGGCATAGGCACCCAGCTCGAAGCGCACCTGGTCGTTACCCTTGCCGGTGGCGCCATGGGAAATGGCGTCAGCGCCGGTTTCGTTGGCGATTTCGATCAGACGCTTGGCGATCAGCGGACGGGCGATGGAAGTACCCAGCAGGTACTCGCCTTCGTAGACGGTGTTGGCGCGGAACATCGGGAACACGAAATCACGCACGAATTCTTCGCGCAGGTCGTCGATGTAGATCTCTTTAACGCCCATTGCCTGGGCCTTGGCACGGGCCGGTTCGACCTCTTCGCCCTGCCCCAGGTCAGCGGTGAAGGTCACCACTTCGCAGTTGTAGGTATCCTGCAGCCACTTGAGAATCACCGAAGTATCAAGGCCGCCGGAATACGCCAGTACGACCTTTTTTACGTCCGCCATGCCATCACTCCACGGGGTTGTACGGAAAGGGACCGATTCTACCGGCGTTGCGGATAAATTTACAGTGGGGCGACAGCTTCTGACGACAAAGCGACAAGAACTTTCGTAGGGGCGACGGGCGGTCGGTTGCGGGATGTGGCATGAGGCATGAGGCATGAGGACCATGGAGGGGCGTCGAACCGCAGCGTGCATGCCTGGAGGAGTTCAGCGCCTGTGAGACCGAGCGCCGCCAGGTGTCCGCCTCGATACATTCTGCGCCTGTGAGACCAAGCGCCGCCAGGTGTCCGCCTCGACACATTCTGCGCCTGTGAGACCGAGCGCCGCCAGGTGTCCGCCTCGACACATTCTGCGCCTGTGAGACCAAGCGCCGCCCGCGCGGCGCTCGATCTCACAGGCGCTGAAAATGTTATGACGAACCCATGGCGGCCTTGATGCGAGCCCATGACATGCACCGACCAGATCTCAGGGCGCCTTCGCCCCCGGGACGCCCGAGGCAGGTGCAACAGCCGGCGCCGCTTGCTCAACCGGCTTTTCCACCGGTTTCTCAACCACCGCCACCCGATCCAGCTCGATATTCACCCGCCGATTACGCGCCCGATTCGACGCACTGTTGTTCTTCGCGAGCGGATAACGTTCGCCATGGAAGCGCACAGTGATCTGCTCCTCCGGCACACCGTTAGCCTTGAAGTAATCGGCAACGGCCAATGCCCGACGGCGCGACAGGTCGCGGTTGGTAAGGCGGTTGCCACTGTTGTCGGAGTGGCCGTTGAGCTCGACATGATTCACCGTCGGGTCGGCTTTCATGTAATCGAGGATCACGTCCAGCCGCGCCTTGGCTGCTGCATCCAGCTCGATACCGCCCCCGGGGAAACCCACCTGGGTCTGGCGCACCTGGTCGTAGTTCATCGGCAACAGTTTGCCAGCACAGACCTGATAGTCATTGTAGGCTTTGGCGAAGCTGACCGGCAGCACTCGCACCTCCATCGGCCTGCCCGCCTCACCGGTGTAGTTGCGCACGACGGTGCTACGCCCGTCGAGCAAGCCGTTGATCAGCCGGCTGGCCTGCCCTTGGGAGGAGCTGAACAGCACACCACTGCGGGCCATACGCACATTGCCCAGGTTGATATCGCCACGCCCTGGTTGCCACGGCGCTGCCGCGGCCAGCAGGCTGGCGGTGCCTGCACCCAGTACGTTGCTGTCCGACCACAGCTGGAACACCGGCTGCTCGCCTGCCCGACGCACGAACGTACCGCTGCCGAAACCTTCGATCGGCTGGCTCAGACGGCACTCGAACTGGTCACCCTCGACCTTCCAGGCAATATTTTCCATGCGCGTCTGGAAAGTCAGTGCGCCGGCCGGCAGGCTGGCGAACAGGGTCAACAGGGCTAGGTAACGCTGGCGCACGGGCGGCTCCACAAATTCTGGCGGCTTACCTGCAGGCTATCGGACGCTGTCCGGAAAACTTGATAGCCGTGCTCGCCCCGGGGTTTTCCGGTAGGATTGGGGCTTGAGTTCGACCCGCCTGGAATCCCCAATGTCCGATCGCCTGACCCTCCTGCGCCCCGACGACTGGCACATCCATCTGCGCGATGGTGCCGTCCTGCCCCACACCGTTGGCGACGTGGCGCGTACCTTCGCCCGTGCCATCATCATGCCCAACCTCGTGCCGCCGGTGCGCACTGCCAACGAGGCCGGCGCCTACCGTGAGCGCATTCTGGCTGCCCGCCCGGCCGGCAGCCGCTTCGAGCCGCTGATGGTGCTGTACCTCACCGACAACATCAGCCCCGAGGACATCCGCGCGGCCAAGGCCAGCGGTTTCGTGTACGCCGCCAAGTTGTACCCGGCCGGCGCCACCACCAACTCCGATTCCGGCGTGACCAGCATCGACAACATCTTCCCGGCCATAGAGGCAATGGCGGAAGTGGGCATGCCGCTGCTGGTCCATGGCGAAGTGACCCGCAGCGAGATCGACGTGTTCGACCGCGAGAAGCGCTTCATCGACGAGCACATGCGCCGTGTGGTCGAGCGCTTCCCGACGCTGAAAGTGGTGTTCGAACACATCACCACCAGCGATGCCGCGCAGTTCGTCACCGAGGCCCCGGCCAACGTGGGTGCGACCATCACCGCCCAGCACCTGCTGTACAACCGCAACCACATGCTGGTCGGCGGCATTCGCCCGCACTTCTACTGCCTGCCGATCCTCAAGCGCAACACCCACCAGGTGGCCTTGCTGGACGCAGCCACCAGCGGCAATCCGAAGTTCTTCCTCGGCACCGACTCGGCACCTCATGCCCGTCACGCCAAGGAAGCAGCCTGCGGTTGCGCGGGTTGCTACACCGCCTATGCGGCCATCGAGATGTACGCCGAAGCGTTCGAGCAGCGTAACGCGCTGGACAAGCTGGAAGGCTTCGCCAGCCTGCACGGCCCGGCCTTCTATGGCCTGCCGGCGAACACCGACACCATTACCCTGGTCCGCGAAGAATGGACCGCTCCGGAAAGCCTGCCATTTGGCGAGCAAACCGTAGTCCCGCTGCGCGCTGGCGAAAAACTGCGCTGGCGCCTGCTGGAGAAAAACGCGTGAGCGAAGACCTTTACGAAGACGACCTGGACACCCAAGGCAGCAGCGGTCCTCGCCACCCGATGGCCGAGCGCTTCCGCGGCTATCTGCCGGTCGTGGTGGATGTTGAAACCGGTGGTTTCAACAGCGCTACCGATGCATTGCTGGAAATTGCCGCCGTCACCATCGGCATGGACGAGAAAGGCTTCCTGTTCCCCGAACACACCTACTTCCACCGCGTGGAGCCGTTCGAGGGCGCCAACATCGAGCCGGCCGCACTTGAGTTCACCGGGATCAAGCTGGACCACCCGCTGCGCATGGCGGTCAGCGAGGAAAGCGCGATGACCGACATCTTCCGTGGCGTGCGCAAGGCACTCAAGGCCAACGGCTGCAAGCGGGCAATTCTGGTCGGCCACAACAGCAGCTTCGACCTGGGTTTCCTCAATGCAGCAGTGGCGCGCAATGACCTGAAGCGCAACCCGTTCCACCCGTTCTCCAGCTTCGACACCGCCACCCTGGCGGGCCTGGCGTATGGCCAGACCGTGCTGGCACGAGCCTGCCAGAGCGCTGACATCGATTTCGACGGGCGTGAGGCGCACTCGGCACGTTATGACACCGAGAAAACGGCTGAGCTGTTCTGCGGCATCGTCAACCGCTGGAAAGAAATGGGCGGCTGGCGCGATTTCAACGATTGATCTGCCAAAGGCATTCGCGGGCACGCCCGCTCCCACAGGTTCACCTTTGCCTTCAGGCATGCAGAAAATCGGTGGGAGCGGGCGCGCCCGCGAAGAGGCCGGCACAGGAAGGCATAAAAAAACCGGCCACGAAGGCCGGTTTTTTCATGCACGCAGCAATTACAGCTTGCCAGCGTTCTCGCTCAGGTAGGCAGCAACGCCTTCAGGCGAAGCGTTCATGCCCTTGTCGCCTTTTTTCCAGTTGGCAGGGCACACTTCGCCGTGCTCTTCGTGGAACTGCAGAGCGTCAACCAGGCGCAGCAGCTCGTCCATGTTACGGCCCAGTGGCAGGTCGTTGACGATCTGCGAACGGACAACACCGTTGGTATCGATCAGGAAGGCACCACGGAAGGCCACGCCGCCTTCGGACTCAACGTCGTAGGCTTTGCAGATTTCGTGGGTCATGTCGGCAGCCAGGGTGTACTTCACCTGACCGATGCCGCCATTGTTGACCGGGGTGTTACGCCAGGCGTTGTGGGTGAAGTGCGAGTCGATCGACACGCCGATCACTTCCACGTTGCGCGCCTGGAAGTCAGGGATGCGGTTGTCCAGGGCGATCAGCTCGGACGGGCAGACGAAGGTGAAGTCCAGCGGGTAGAAGAACACCAGGCCGTACTTGCCCTTGATGGCCGAGGCCAGGTTGAAGCTATCGACGATCTCGCCATTGCCCAGCACGGCCGGAACGGTGAAATCGGGGGCTTTCTTACCAACGAGTACGCTCATTGTAATCTCCTGATGAGGGTGAAAAACCGTTTGCCGGGCCAGACGGGCTTGCCCGACATCCAACAAAGGCCGACCATCATACACGGCTTCTCATGACAGGCCGACTCCGTCGACAAAGCGACCACCGGTCGCTCAAGCACAGCACCCTCAGAAAGATCTTTGACAAGCATTCTCATTAACATTAAGCTCCAACCCATCGACCCAACCAGCGATGGTCAGCCCTTATGTATGTGTGTCTTTGTGTCGGCGTTACCGACGGACAGATCCGCGATGCGATCTATGAAGGATGCTGCAGTTACAAGGAAGTGCGCGCCGCCACCAATGTCGCCAGCCAGTGTGGGAAATGCGCTTGCGTGGCCAAGCAGGTGGTCCGCGAGACCCTGACCGAGCTTCAGGTCAGCCAGGCGGCCTTGCCCTATCCCGTCGAATTTACCGCTGCCTGAACGCAGAATTTCAAGAACCGGACCTGATGTCCGGTTTTTTTATGCCCGAAATTCAACAAGTTAGCGTTGCAACGCGGTTCACAAACATTCTTATTCCTATTAATTTTCACTTAGTATTCAAGAACTTAGGTTTGACACACCTAAGTATCGGGCTCAAACTTCAGTGGAGTGACACACTTCTACAGGGCAGGAACCCGACATGAAAGGCGACGTAAGCGTCATCCAGCATCTCAACAAGATCCTCGGAAACGAGCTGGTCGCGATCAACCAGTACTTCCTGCACGCACGCATGTACGAAGATTGGGGGCTGAACAAACTCGGCAAGCACGAGTACAAAGAATCCATCGATGAAATGAAGCACGCTGACAAACTGATCAAGCGTATTTTGTTCCTCGAAGGTATTCCTAACGTTCAGGACCTGGGCAAACTGCTGATCGGCGAGCACACCAAGGAAATGCTCGAGTGTGACCTGAAGATTGAACAGCAAGGCCTGGTCGACCTGAAGGCCGCCATCGCTCATTGTGAAACCGCTGGCGACTTCGGCTCACGTGACGTGCTCGAAGATATTCTCGAGTCCGAGGAAGAACACATCGACTGGCTGGAAACCCAACTGGGGCTGATCGACAAGATCGGTATCGAGAACTACCTGCAATCGCAGATGGGCGAAGAGTAACTATTCGCCCCATAAAAAAACCCGCTGATCGCGGGTTTTTTTATGTTTGCCGGAAGATCAGGCTTCAGAAGCCTTGGCCTTGGCAGCCGCTTCCTTGATCAGGGTTTGCAGCTCACCCTTCTCGAACATTTCCAGCATGATGTCGCTGCCGCCAACCAGCTCACCGGCTACCCACAGTTGCGGGAAGGTCGGCCAGTTGGCGTATTTTGGCAGGTTGGCGCGGATTTCCGGGTTCTGCAGGATGTCGACGTAGGCGAACTTTTCGCCACAACCCATCACGGCCTGCGATGCACGCGCAGAGAAGCCGCACTGCGGGGCATTCGGCGAGCCTTTCATGTAAAGCAGAATGGTGTTGTTGGCAATCTGCTCTTTGATCGTTTCGATGATATCCATGTAGCACCTCGGCTGAACTATCCGACACAGTCGTCGGCACGGTGTCGCATTGTATCGGAAAGCCGAGCGCCGTGCTCGGCCTTGCCGTTCCTCAAGCGGCCTCGACCTGCACGGGTACGCCATTGAGCGCAGCGTTCCCGGAAACCTGGTCCCGAAAGCGCTCATCGGTCAGGTCATTGGCACTCACGCCGGGTTGCGCCTGGGCGATCTGCAGGTGCACGCCCTGACGACCATGACCATAACCATGGGGCAAGCTGACCACACCGGGCATCATGTCCTCGCAGGCCTGCACCTCGACCTCCAGTGAGCCAGTACGCGAACGGATGCGCACGCGCTGGCCATCCTGCAGTTGCCGCTGCTGTAAATCTTGCGGGTGCATCAACAACTGATGCCGTGGCTTGCCTTTCACCAGGCGATGGAAGTTGTGCATCCACGAGTTGTTGCTGCGCACATGACGGCGCCCAATCAGCAGCAGCTCGCCCGGCACTGGGGGCGTCATTCGCGCCAGGCGGTGCAAGTCGTCCAGCAAGACCTGAGGGGCTGCTTCGACAGCCTTGCTGGCGGTCGCCAAGCGCCCAGCGAGGTTGCTGCGTAACGGCCCCAGGTCAAGCCCGTGCGGGTGATCGTCCAGTGTTGCCAGGGAGAGCTGCCAAGGCGTTGCTTCACCATAGCGCCCTTTGCGCAGGGCTTGATCAATCATCTGCGCAGGCGACCAGGTCGGCTTCAACGCCAACTCGGCACGCTTGGCAAACGCCTGGGCCAGGCCGACGAAGATCTCCCAGTCATGCAGTGCCCCCTCCGGCTTGGCCAGGATCGCCCGGTTGAAGCGCGTAACATTGCGCACTGCCAGCAAGTTGAAGGTGCTGTCGTAATGGTCGTTCTCCAGCGCTGAGGTGGAGGGCAGGATCAAGTCGGCATGACGGGTGGTTTCGTTGATGTAGAGATCGATACTGAGCATGAACTCCAGACCCTCCAGCGCCGTATCCAGCTGGCGGCCGTTAGGCGTGGACAACACAGGGTTACCGGCAACGGTCACCAGGGCGCGCACCTGCCCTTCGCCCGGTGTTTGCATTTCCTCGGCCAGGGCAGCCACCGGCAGCTCGCCGCCGTACTCGGGCAAACCCGACACACGGCTCTGCCAGGCGTTGAAATGGCCGCCCGAGGTGGTTGCCACCAGGTCGACGGCAGGCTCCGTGCACAATGCGCCGCCTGTGCGGTCGAGGTTGCCGGTCACCAGGTTCACAAGTTGCACCAGCCAGTGGCAAAGGGTACCGAATGCTTGGGTCGAGACGCCCATGCGGCCGTAGCACACGGCCTGCCCGGCAGCAGCGAAGTCGCGTGCCAGCTGGCGAATATCCGCTGCAGCAATACCACATTGGGCGCTCACGGCCTCGGCACTGAACGGCGCAATGGCCTCGCGCACCTGCTGCAGGCCGTTGACCGGCAAGTGCGAGCCCCGTGCCAGGCCTTCTTCGAACAATGTGTTGAGCAAGCCGCACAACAGGGCTGCATCACCACCGGGGCGTATGAACAAATGGCTGTCAGCCATTGCCGCCGTTTCGCTACGCCGCGGGTCAACCACCACCAGGCGCCCACCACGCGCCCGCAGGGCCTTCAGGCGCTTCTCCACGTCCGGAACAGTCATGATGCTGCCATTGGAGGCCAGCGGGTTGCCGCCAAGAATCAGCATGAACCCCGTGTGGTCGATGTCCGGAATCGGCAGCAGCAGCCCATGCCCATACATCAAGTGGCTGACCAGGTGTTGGGGCAACTGGTCCACTGAAGTGGCTGAGAAACGGTTACGGGTCTTGAGCAGGCCCAGAAAGTAGTTGCTGTGGGTCATCAAGCCGTAATTGTGCACGCTCGGGTTGCCTTGGTAGACCGCCACGGCATTGCGCCCATGGGCTTGCTGGACCGCCCACAATTTTTCGGCTGCCAGTGCGAAAGCCTCATCCCAGCCAATGGCCTGCCAATGCTCGCCGACCCGCTTATGGGGCTGGCGCAGGCGATCCGGGTCGTTCTGAATGTCCTGCAACGCCACGGCCTTGGGGCAGACATGGCCACGGCTGAACGGGTCCATGGGGTCGCCCTTGATCGAGCTGATCAGGGCCCGCCCGTCTTCCTCATGGCTGACTTCGATGTTGAGCCCGCAGATCGCTTCGCACAGGTGACAGGCACGGTGATGCAGGGTCTTGGTCATGGCCGCCTCTGCCTTGTTGTTGTCGAACAGTGACTATGCGCCCGCCCCCGCCCTGCGGCCAGTGCGCTTCGCCGCGTGAATCCACCGACATCAGGCGCACGATTTACGACAGCCATTTGCCAAATTGCCAGCAAGCCGTGTACAACCGTCTGTAGCAAATAAAGAACAGCACGGGCCAACGGGTAAAGACACCCTTTGCAATACCCTTTGCGATCACCCCCGCTTTTCCCCCCTTGGCTTCAGGCGACATTTACTTATAGTATTGCGCCTTTCCCTATTTCGTCCGCCCCGTGCGGCTTACGCCGCAGGTCACCCCCGTTGTCAAAAAAACCATACGGTCGACCTGCATACCGTTGCAGATAAGGTAGTCACTCATGAGCGCTAGGCACTTTCTCTCCCTGCTGGACTTCACCACCGACGAATTGCTCGGGGTGATCCGCCGCGGCATCGAGCTGAAGGACCTGCGCAAGCGAGGCGTGCTGTTCGAACCGCTGAAGAACCGTGTGCTGGGCATGATCTTCGAAAAGTCCTCGACCCGTACCCGTGTGTCGTTCGAGGCCGGCATGATCCAGCTCGGCGGCCAGGCCATCTTCCTGTCGCCCCGCGACACCCAGCTGGGCCGCGGCGAGCCGATTGGTGACAGCGCCATCGTGCTGTCGAGCATGGTTGATGTGGTGATGATCCGTACCCACGCCCACAGCACCCTGACCGAGTTCGCCGCCAAGTCGCGTGTGCCAGTGATCAACGGCCTGTCCGACGAATCGCACCCGTGCCAACTGCTGGCCGACATGCAGACCTTCGTTGAACACCGCGGCTCGATTCAGGGCAAGACCGTGACCTGGATCGGCGATGGCTTCAACATGTGCAACTCCTATATCGAAGCCGCCAGGCAGTTCGATTTCCAGCTGCGCATCGCCTGCCCCGAAGGCTATGAGCCGGATCAACGCTTCATGGCACTGGGCGGTGACCGCGTGCAGATCATCCGGGATGCCAAGGAAGCTGTGCGTGATGCACACCTGGTGGTCACCGATGTCTGGACTTCCATGGGTCAGGAGGAGGAAACTGCACGGCGCCTGGCGCATTTCGCGCCTTACCAGGTCACCCGCGAACTGCTCGACCTGGCTGCACCCGATGTCCTCTTCATGCACTGCCTGCCCGCCCACCGTGGCGAGGAAATCAGCCAGGACCTGCTCGACGACCCACGTTCGGTCGCCTGGGACGAGGCTGAAAACCGCCTGCATGCACAGAAGGCGCTTCTCGAATTCCTTGTAGAACCGGCTTACCACCACGCATGAGTCAACCCCTACTGCTCAACCTGCGCAACCTCGCCTGCGGCTATGGCGACCAGCGCATCGTCCAGAACCTCAACCTGCACCTGAACGCAGGCGACATCGGTTGCCTGCTGGGTTCATCCGGTTGTGGCAAGACCACCACCCTGCGCGCCATCGCCGGTTTCGAGCCGGTGCACGAAGGTGAAATCCACCTGGCCGGTGAGGTCATTTCCCGGGCGGGCTTCACCCTGGCTCCGGAAAAGCGCCGCATCGGCATGGTATTTCAGGACTACGCGCTGTTCCCGCACCTGACCGTGGCGCAGAACATTGCCTTTGGTATCGCCAAACACCCACGCCAGGCCGCCGTCATCGAAGAGATGCTGGAGCTGGTCAAACTCGGCGGGCTGGGCGGGCGTTACCCGCATGAGCTGTCTGGCGGCCAGCAGCAACGTGTCGCCCTGGCCCGGGCGCTGGCGCCCGAGCCGCAACTGTTGCTGCTTGACGAGCCATTCTCCAACCTCGACGTGGAGCTGCGCCGGCGCCTGAGCCATGAGGTTCGCGATATTCTCAAAAGCCGCGGCACCAGCGCCATTCTGGTCACCCATGACCAGGAAGAAGCCTTTGCCGTCAGCGACCAGGTTGGCGTCTTCAAGGAAGGCCGCCTGGAACAGTGGGATACGCCCTATAACCTTTACCACGAACCGCAGACGCCATTCGTGGCGAGTTTCATCGGCCAGGGATACTTCATCCGTGGGCAAATGAGCAGCCACGAGGCAGTCAATACCGAAGTGGGTGAGCTGCGCGGTAACCGCGCCTACATCATGGCGCCGGGCAGTTCGGTGGATGTACTGCTGCGGCCCGACGATATCGTGTATGCACCGGGCAGCGGGCTACAGGCGAACATCGTTGGCAAGAGCTTCCTGGGGGCATCGACCCTGTACCGCCTGCAACTGCCGACTGGCAGCCAGCTGGAAGCGATCTTCCCTAGCCATAACGACCTTCAGGTCGGTGAAGATGTGGGGATTGCGGTGAAAGCCGATCACCTGGTGCTGTTCCCGGTGCCGGGTAGCGTAGCGGCGCAGTTGCCGCGCCAGGAGAATGGCGTGCGTCGGTACAGTTCCGCGACCTGATTGCAGACCCTTGGGGCCGCGCTGCGGCCCAATCGCGACACAAGGCCGCTCCCACAGGAAATCGAGAACTCCTGTGGGGCGGCCTTGTGTCGCGATTGGGCTGCAGCGCGGCTCCGGATCTCAGCCTCTGCCGATCCCGGCAAACGTGCCCTGCGTATACTCCGCCAGCACCGCCGCTGCCAACTCCACTTCCAGGCCACGCCTGCCGGCGCTGACATGGATAGTTGCAAAATTCTGCGCCGAGTCATCAATAAAGGTACGCAGGCGCTTCTTCTGCCCCAGCGGGCTGATGCCGCCCACCAGGTAACCGGTCGCCCGCTGCGCCGCCGCCGGGTCGGCCATCTCGCACTTCTTCACCCCGGCAGCATGGGCCAGGGCCTTGAGGTCCAGGGTACCCACCACCGGCACAACCGCTACCAGCAATTCCCCTTTCTCGCTGCTTGCCAGCAACGTCTTGAACACCTGTTGCGGGTCGAGCCCGAGCTTTTCTGCCGCCTCCAGGCCATACGACGCCGACTTCGGGTCATGTTCATAACTGTGCACACGATGCTCGGCACGGTGCTTCTTCAACAGGTCTAGGGCGGGGGTCATGCAAGGGCTCCAGTCAGGGACGACTCGGCGGCTACTTTAGGACAATTCCCACATCCCAGCCACCGCACCGCAATCGCGCGCGTCTAGTACAGGGATCAGCAGCTGATTCTAGCGACCATATCGTGACTGACCGTTCACTTTCGACCTTTGACATCAGCGTTTCTTGTCTATATTTTTTCGTTTCTGAATAAGCGGTGCACTTATAAGGTGCATTTCCTACATCACCCGGGGTCAATGGGGATAGACACCGGGTTTTGCTGTCGAGCGCCACGCGCCTCACAACAAAAAAAACGAGGTCATACATGACGACTGCTCTGCGCCAACCCACACTGTCCAGCCAATGCCTGGCCGAGTTTCTCGGCACCGCCCTGCTCATCTTCTTCGGTACCGGCTGCGTCGCCGCGCTCAAGGTGGCCGGCGCCAGCTTCGGGCTTTGGGAAATCAGTATCATCTGGGGTGTGGGCGTCAGCATGGCCATCTACCTCACCGCCGGTATTTCCGGTGCGCACCTGAACCCAGCCGTGAGTATCGCCCTCACACTGTTCGCAGGGTTCGACAAGCGCAAGCTGCCCTTCTACATGCTGGCCCAGGTATGCGGCGCATTCTGTGGCGCAGCACTGGTCTACACGCTGTACAGCAATCTGTTCTTCGATTTCGAACAAGCCCACGCCATGCTGCGCGGTAGCGAAGGCAGCCTTGAGCTGGCCTCGGTGTTCTCCACCTACCCGCACCCGTCGCTGTCCACCAGCCAGGCGTTTCTGGTCGAAGTGGTGATCACTGCCATTCTGATGGCCGTGATCATGGCCCTGACCGACGACAACAACGGCCTGCCGCGCGGCGCCATGGCCCCGCTGCTGATCGGCTTGCTGATTGCAGTGATTGGCAGCGCCATGGGCCCATTGACTGGCTTTGCGATGAACCCGGCCCGCGATTTCGGGCCAAAACTCATGACCTTCCTGGCCGGTTGGGGCGAAATCGCCTTCACTGGCGGGCGGGATATTCCCTATTTCCTGGTTCCGGTATTTGCACCGATCCTTGGCGCCTGCTTGGGTGCAGCGAGCTATCGCGGCCTGATTGCACGCAACCTGCCAATGGCGCCCGCCGCGACCCCTGAGACAAATGACATTCGCCAGGGCGATACTCAAGCCAATTGATGCCGCCATCACGCACAGCCCTGACCCCCTATTCTTGCAAGGCCTACGACCATGACAGACACCCAGGATAAGAACTACATCATCGCCCTGGACCAGGGTACCACCAGCTCACGGGCGATCATTTTCGACCGTGACGCCAATGTTGTAGGTACCTCCCAACGCGAGTTCGCACAGCATTACCCGCAGGCGGGCTGGGTCGAGCATGACCCGATGGAGATTTTCGCCACACAAAGCGCCACCATGGTCGAGGCCCTTGCCCAGGCGGGTATCAGCCACGCCCAGGTCGCTGCGCTGGGCATCACCAACCAACGCGAAACCACGGTGGTGTGGGACAAGGAAACCGGACGCCCGGTGTACAACGCCATTGTCTGGCAGTGCCGCCGCAGCACCGAGATTTGTGCCCAGCTCAAGCGCGACGGCCACGAAGGCTACATTCGTGAAACCACCGGGCTGGTCACCGACCCGTATTTCTCCGGCACCAAGCTGAAGTGGATCCTCGACAATGTCGACGGCGCCCGTGAACGCGCCGAGCGTGGCGAACTGCTGTTCGGTACCATCGACACCTGGCTGATCTGGAAGTTTACGGGTGGCAAGGTTCACGTCACCGACTACACCAACGCCTCGCGCACACTGATGTTCAACATCCACAGCCTGCAGTGGGACGACAAGCTGCTGCAGATCCTGGGTATCCCGCGGCAAATGCTGCCTGAGGTGCGCCCATCTTCGGAAGTGTACGGCCACACCAAGAGCGGCATTGCCATTGCTGGTATCGCCGGCGACCAGCAGTCGGCACTGTTCGGCCAGATGTGCGTTGAGCCGGGCCAAGCCAAGAATACCTACGGCACCGGCTGCTTCCTGTTGATGAACACGGGCGACCAGGCGGTGAAGTCGTCCCACGGCCTGCTCACGACCATTGCCTGCGGCCCGCGTGGTGAGGTGGCCTATGCACTGGAAGGCGCGGTATTCAATGGCGGCTCTACCGTGCAATGGCTGCGTGACGAACTGAAGATCGTCAACGACGCCCTGGATACCGAGTATTTCGCCAGCAAGGTCAAGGACAGCAACGGCGTGTACCTGGTGCCCGCCTTTACCGGCCTGGGTGCCCCGTACTGGGACCCGTATGCCCGTGGTGCGTTGTTCGGCCTGACACGTGGCGTGAAGGTGGACCACATTATTCGCGCCGCACTGGAGTCCATCGCCTACCAGACCCGCGATGTCCTCGACGCCATGCAGCAAGACTGTGGCCAGCGCTTGTCCGAGCTGCGCGTGGACGGTGGTGCAGTGGCCAACAACTTCCTCATGCAGTTCCAGGCCGACATCCTCGGCACCTGCGTCGAGCGGCCGCAGATGCGCGAAACCACGGCGCTGGGCGCCGCCTATCTGGCAGGCCTGGCCTGTGGCTTCTGGAGTGGCCTGGACGAGCTGCGCGACAAGGCGATCATCGAGCGTGAGTTCAGCCCGCAGTTGGACGAAACGCAGAAAGAAAAGCTGTATGCCGGCTGGAAGAAGGCGGTCGAGCGTACCCGTGACTGGGAAGATCACGAGGCATGATAGCTGTTGGGGCCGCCATGCGGCCCCAATCGTCCACTGGCCGTCATCCCCTTCCTACGGCATCATTGCAGAATTTGTCCGGCAGCCCCAAAGGACCGCCCATGAATCTGCCCCCTCGCCAACAACAAATCCTCGAACTGGTACGCGAACGCGGCTATGTCAGTATCGAGGAAATGGCGCAGCTGTTCGTTGTCACTCCCCAGACCATCCGACGCGACATCAACCAGCTTGCCGAGCTCAACCTGTTGCGTCGTTATCACGGCGGCGCGGCTTACGATTCGAGCATCGAGAACACCGCCTACGCCATGCGTGCCGACCAGATGCGCGACGAAAAGCAGCGCATTGCCGACGCCGTAGCCCGGCAGATTCCCGACCATGCGTCGCTGTTCATCAACATCGGCACCACCACCGAATCGATCGCACGGGCGCTGCTCAACCACAACCACCTGAAAGTCATCACCAACAATTTGCACGTGGCGGCGATCCTGGCCGCCAAGGACGATTTCGAAGTGCTGGTCGCGGGTGGCACGGTACGCCGTGATGGTGGTGTAGTCGGCCAGGCCAGTGTCGATTTCATTAACCAGTTCAAGGTCGACTTCGCCCTGGTGGGCATCAGCGGTATCGACGAGGATGGCAGCCTGCTCGATTTCGACTATCAGGAAGTGCGGGTGTCGCAAGCCATCATCGCCAATGCCCGGCAAGTGATCCTCGCGGCCGATTCCAGCAAGTTCGGGCGCAATGCCATGGTGCGGCTGGGCTCGATCGACCTGGTCGACTGCCTGGTGACCGACCAGACACCAACCCCAACCCTTACCCAATTGTTGAACCAGAACAAGATCAGGCTTGAGGTGGTTTGAGCTGGTGGGTGCATGCCGCCAGATGTGTGGAGGCCGTGAGATCAAGTGCGGCCCGCGCGGCGCATCGCGAGCGTGGCTCGCGCCTGCATCGGTTTCGGGCCAGTTATGCCTGAGACAGCGCCCCCCCCCGAACCATAGCCACCCCCTAAATTTTCGGAAATGTTCACTTCGTTGTCATTTGATCAGTTTTTTCTATAGAGACTGACTGGCGACCGGCTTTCTGTTGCGCTAATATTTTCGCAAACGAACATCAATGTTCATATTCGATGTGAACAGCCCCAGGAGGCCTTGCCCGTGTCCCAGCCAGTTTCGTCCCAGCCCCCAACAGCCGACTGCTATGACCTTGTCGTGATCGGCGGTGGCATCAATGGCGTGGGCATCGCTGCCGACGCCGCTGGTCGCGGCTTGAAGGTCTTCCTTTGCGAAAAAGACGACCTGGCCCAACACACGTCGTCAGCCAGCAGCAAACTGATTCACGGTGGCCTGCGCTACCTGGAGCACTACGAGTTTCGCCTCGTACGCGAGGCCTTGGCTGAACGCGAAGTGCTGCTGGCCAAGGCCCCGCACATCGTCAAACCTATGCGCTTCGTGCTTCCGCACCGCCCGCACCTGCGCCCTGCATGGATGATCCGCGCCGGCCTGTTCCTCTACGACCACCTGGGCAAGCGCAAGCGCCTGGGCGCCTCGCGTAGCCTTCGCTTCGGCCCGGGCTACCCGCTGAAGCCGGCAATCACCCGCGGCTTCGAATACGCCGACTGCGCTGTCGATGACGCCCGCCTGGTAGTACTCAACGCCATGGCGGCCCGTGAGCTGGGCGCACACATCCACACCCGCACCCGCTGCTTGCGCGCCGAACGTGTAGAGGGCTTGTGGCAGGTAGAACTGCAGCACGCCGACGGCAGCCTCCAGACGATCCATACCCGCGCGCTGGTCAACGCCGCCGGCCCGTGGGTGGCCAGCTTCATCAAGGACGACCTCAAGCTCGATGCGCCTTACGGCATCCGCCTGATCCAGGGCAGCCACATTATCGTGCCGCGCCTGTATGAAGGTGAACATGCCTACATTCTGCAGAATGAAGACCAGCGCATCGTCTTCTGCATCCCGTACCTGGACCGCTTTACCCTGATCGGCACCACTGACCGGGAATACAGCGGCGACCCGGCCGCGGTCGCCATTACCGAGCAGGAAACACATTACCTGTTGAAGGTCGTCAATGAGCACTTCAACCACCAACTGAGCCAAGCCGACATCCTGCATACCTACTCCGGCGTTCGGCCGTTGTGCAACGATGAGTCGGACAACCCTTCGGCGGTGACCCGGGACTACACACTCGCCCTTTCGGCAGAAGCTGGCCAGGCACCGCTGCTGTCGGTGTTCGGTGGCAAGCTCACCACCTACCGCAAGCTGGCCGAATCGGCCATGGCTGAACTCAAGCCCTTCTTCACCCAGATGCGCGGCCCCTGGACCGCCAGTGCGCCACTGCCGGGCGCAGAGGGCATGACAACGGTACAGGCGCTGATCGATGCCGTACTGGCACGGTGCGGCTGGTTGCCTGTAGACCTGGCCAAACGCTGGGTGCTCACCTATGGCAGCCGTGTGTGGCGACTGCTCGATGGCGTTCACGGCCCCGAAGACCTCGGGCAGGCTATCGGGGCCGGGCTGTTCACCCGTGAGGTGGACTACCTGCTGGAGGAGGAATGGGCTGAGCAAACCGCTGACATTATCTGGCGTCGCACCAAGCTGGGCCTGTCGCTGACCGCACAGGAGCAGATAGCCCTGGAGGCGTATCTGCAGCAAGCCCGCAAGGTGCGCACGAATAGCCGCGCAGCCTGATACCGACGGTGAAGCCCTCTTGATTCGTCAAGGGGGCGTATTCGCCCAGCGCTCATAGGCTTCCCGCGCCAACCGCGCCAGCAATGCCCGCTCGCTGCGATCGAAATCAGCCTTCAGTGCTTCACAGCGTTGCAGAAACTCGTTTTCGCTGATCACTTGCTCATCTACCTGAGCCTGCAGGGCCTCCATCCGCTGGTGCAGTGGCTGTACCAGGTCTTCAAATCGCTGCGCATGAAACTCGCGCGCGTATTGCTCCCAGAAAGGCCGCTGTGCCAACGAGGCTATCAGGGCATCCGTCGTCTCAGTTTGCAAAACCGCGTCCTGGACCCGCAACACATCGCTGGTGGTTACGTTTGCAAAACCTGGGTAGTGCATTTCGTCGAGCTCGATCGGCAAGCCCAACGGACGCGCAAGCCGCTGTCGGTAAAAAAGCCGTGTCTCGATTTCATCGACATGAGGGGCGTGCTCGGCATGCATGCGTTGCACGTGCAACGTCGCGTGACGGTCGACCTCGTCCAGGCGAAACAAACCACGCGCCAGGCTTAGCAAGCGAGCTTCCATCCGACTGCCATGCGCGTCTTCGACGGCGCGCAGCACCAGAACCCCAAGCTCCATCTGCTCCAGCAACAGCAGCAGGCGGTCTTCACAACTGCGGGGGCCAGATGCCTCGAGAAACAACTGATGACGCAACTGCTCGTGCTGCTCACACGTTTCCAGAATTCGCCAGATTCGGCTGCGGTAATGCCCAGGGTGCTGCTCAAAGTCCTCGCCGTGAACGAAGTCTGCCAGAAAGCGGAACATTCCATCTGAGTGCGGTTCCTCAAGCAGCGCTGTCCATATGGCCTGCTGGCGATCACGTTCAGCGTCGGCTGTGCTGTTGGCCCAGGTATTGAACAGGTCACTGTCAATGGCGCGATGGCGTGCGGACGCTGACCCCCACTGCCCTGGGGTTACACCTCGAGCCTCATCAAGCAGTAATGCGTCAGCTTCGCCAAGTGGATTATCGTGCAAGGACAACTGGTGCACCTGCAGGCGCAGCTGCTGCAACTCTCGGCGCAGCGTGCGAATGTTGTTGTTTCGCAAGTCTATGTGGGCACGAAATGAAATCCGCTCAGGCAACGCCTCAAGGCCAGCAGAGCGCAAGTTGACTTCACGCAAATTGCCCAGGCGCGTCAGTACCGGCGCCCTTCCCAGCGGGTTGTGGCTGAGGTCGAGGTACCGCAGCGCGCTCATCTCGGCAAGACGCAATTCACCGGCCTCATCCATTATCACGCTGTTGCGACGCAGGTTTAGCTGCCGCAGGCGGGGCAAATGTTCAATGCCGTGAGGGATCGCAGTCAGGCGATTGCCGGACAGGTCGAGCTCAATCAGGTTGGGAAAACGTCGAAGGAAGTCTCCATTGATTTCACCAAGGCGCAGGTCACTGAGGATCAGCCGTCGCACATGATCAAAGCTCACCCCCTCCGGCAATTCGGGCAGACTCCCGATACGCTCTCCGCTGATGATCAGCGCGTAGTCCCCGGCCTCGTCGGTTATCTTGCGCCGCCAGCTTCGCCGTACGGCAGTAGCGACCCGACGGCGGCGTAGCGCGTCCAGTGGGTTACTGGCATCCCTGCGCCACTGGCGCAGGCTCTGACGCAGGCGCGCCAACTGCCCCGTGAGCTGGCTGTAGTGCTCCCACAACCCTACTCGCCGCTCCATGAGGTCAAGCAGATAGGCTTGTAGCTCCCCGTCTGTCATCGTCGGAAACACTTGGTGAATACCACGCCCTATGGCACGCCGACTGCTCTCGCCTCGCCCACTCAAGGCATACCCGATACGCCCATCTCCAAAACGGGTCGGGGGTCGCAGGCCAACACCCAGACGCGGCATGCCACAGAGCTCAGCCGCTTGGGTGCGATCCCCGGCAGCGGCCTCGATCAGCAACGAGCCCAGGGCGCCTGGACTGACAGCGGCATCGCCGAGATCGGCTGTCTGCGTATCGTCCAGCGCAGCCAACAGTGCCGCCAGGTAGGGGCCGGATGTGCCTTGACCGGCGTAGCGGTAGCCGTCGCCGCGGCGCACGATACACCGTACATCCTGCGCAGACTCTGCGCCGATACCGGCCAGATACCGGCCACTCGGGCTACCTTCGCGCAGTTCGATGCGCAGGGTGTCCGGCCATTTCAGCTGACGCTCGAGCAAGCCCAAAGCCAGGCGTTCGGTGTCCGGATTGACGCAACGCGGCAGGCGCAAACCGGCACAGGCCCTGTCCAGACGGCTTTCGCGCAGCGACCATCGTGCACGCTCGGCCACTGCCAAAGGGATCCGCTGCGCGGTGCTGAGTGTATCGAGCTGCGCACCGCTGCATTGCTGAAGCAGCTCACGGGTACAGCGAGCCGACAGGCCGGGGAAAGTGCGCCGCAATATCCGCTCGATGCCATTGGGCTGCACTTGCCGATCAGCAACGTACTGCGCAAGTCGCGGCGCGCTGAAGTCCGGGTGGAATTCATGTGCCTGATATAGCTCCAGGGCATCGAGCAACCGTGCAGGTGCGCCCATGTGCTCAACGTGTAAACGGCGAACCTGCGCTTCACTCAGCCCTGTCACCTGGAGCAGGTAGTCGCATGTCGGTTCCGGTAGCTCTGCCAGGGGCGTACTCAGGCGGCGCACCAGATTGGCCCGCCCTTCCCAGTATTGGGGAGCTTCCAGTTCGTGGCGCCAGCCGCCGGCGCCATTCTGCTCCATCACAGGCCGATAGGCACTGGGACGACCAGGGTGCAGGATCCTGGCGCGACCATCCTGCGGATCCTCCAACACCCGATAACGGCTCTCATCGAGGTGCCATAACCATTCCTGTGCGCCAGCACCCCGCAACGGTTGGGCATCGTAACCGGGTAGATCCGTGGCCATGAGCTTGACCTTGCCTGCGGAGGTGCACACCGGTACCAAATCATCGACGAAGGCCAGACGCTCAAGGGCACGCACGGCCACTTGGCTGCCGGCGGCGATCATCCCGCCGAGCACGACGTTCTCGGCAACGTTGAACAGGTGGTTCAACGCCCCTTCGCGATCACCCATGCGCCAGTCTTCATACCCTTCATACACTTCGTCAGCGATCTGAACGGCGTTTGCCACCAGCAGCACTTCGCCAAGCACAGGCACGAAAGCCCCCGCCACATTCAGCAAGTTCATACCCAGCTCTTTGTAGCCCTGCATGCGCGCTTCGCGGTCTTCGTCATCTTCGACATCGGTGGGCACGGCGAGCACTTTGGCGTCATCCCTGATCTTGGCAAGGTGTTGCCGGCGCAGGTGTACGAACGGTGCGTCAGTGATCGGTGCAGAACGGGCGTCGAGTTCCACCCCGGCTGCCGATGCCTGCGCAACCCGTTCGTTCAATACCCGATAGAAATTGATGCGCTCACGCTCGGTAATGAAGCGCGCGAAAAAGCGCCGATAGGCCGGCGCACGGAAGCGCTTACCGAGGTACTTGTCGAGTGCATCCCAGCTGGCATGACGGGAGACGGGCTGATGAGGGTCATCGGGTACCCAGAGCACCACCGACTCCACTGCGCGCTCAGCTGACGGACGCACTTCCAGCGTCAGCACGCCTTGAACCGGGCGGCCCAGCAGGTACAACTGTCGGGGCACCACAGTGCCAACCAGCGCAGGCACCACCGGCTTTTCGGCAATAAGTGGCAACAGAAAAAAATACGTGCGCTCGTCAATGTCCTGTTTCAACGCAGCGACCCGCATCGCCACCTCGAAATGGGCCTTGAAACTCGCTTCGAACAGCCCGTGCAAGCGGGAAACGGCCTGGCCCGGCTCATCCTCAGGGCCATCTTCAGGCTGTAGATGGTGTGAAAGCAACGCCTGGTACTTGCCCCCTGCGTCAACCTCGCGACATGCGGAGGCAAACGCGTGGAAGCTCATCGGCAGCCGGTTACCGTTGCCATCGACCAGTTCACCTTTGAGCGTGAGCCCGGGGCGTGTCTCCCTGCGATGATAGTTATGCAGCGCCGCCTCCAGCAATGACCGCCTGGAGCGGCGAACATAGGTGGGCCGCAGCAGCACAGGCGAAGCGCTGGGCAGCAACAGCCGCTGCGAGACCCGTACCCTCCAGCCCGTCACGTCCGGGTTGCTGAAGCCGCTCTTGCGCAGTTTCGTTTTGAGCAACGCTGCTGCGTAGGCCTGCAAAGAAGGGATGGCCTGGAGGATTGGGCCAAGCCGCGCATTACAGTTCGCCTGCCGCCGCAGGGCGTTTCGTAACGCATCGAGCCTTTCCGGTTGCGCGTGGTCGACTAGCCATCCAGGCAAGTTTTGGGCAATCAGGCTATCGATGGAATCGTTCGGGGGCCGGTGCGGTGACATCTGTGGAGCTCTCCAGGCAAAGAGCAGAGCACACTACGTCTGCGCCCTTGCCGCGCACTGCATAGTTACCACACGCGATATCTGGATGTGCGGCGACCCATGCGTTCGGATAACCGAACGAGCAAACGCCATTTATTCGGCCTGGCGAACCCCGGAGAGATGCCGAGACTGTCAAGCGCGAGCAATACAAGCGGTTTAAGGTCGACAGCAGGGCTTGGCACGAGTCATGCTCTACACTTGGTAGCCGAATGCACCCGCTTCTTGCTGTATTCGTTGAACGAAGAGTCCGCCAACGGCTCCATAAAAAAAACAAACACGTCGAGGAAAATTTGATGCGTATCGTTCGTCAATTGCTGGGCGCAGCCATCGCGGCTGCAGTCATCGCTTCGCCGGCCATGGCCGAGGAGCTCACCGGCACCCTGAAGAAGATCAAGGAATCGGGCACCATCACACTGGGGCACCGCGACTCCTCCATTCCATTTTCCTACCTGGCCGGCAAACCCGAGCCCGTCGGTTACTCGCATGACATCCAGCTGGCCGTCGTCGACGCGCTGAAAAAGCAACTGGGCACGGACATCAAGGTCCGCTACAACCTGGTCACCTCGCAAACCCGTATTCCGCTGGTGCAGAACGGCACCGTCGACCTGGAGTGCGGCTCCACCACCAACAACGTCGAGCGCCAGCAACAGGTTGGCTTCTCGGTCGGCATCTTCGAAGTCGGTACCCGCCTGTTGACCAAGGTCAAGGACGGTCAGCCGGCATACAAAGACTTCCCGGACCTGGCCGGCAAGAACGTGGTGACCACCGCCGGTACCACCTCCGAGCGCATCCTCAAGGCGATGAACGCCGACAAGCAGATGAAGATGAACGTGATTTCCGCCAAGGACCACGGTGAAGCCTTCAACATGCTCGAAAGCGGCCGCGCTGTGGCCTTCATGATGGACGACGCCCTGCTCGCCGGTGAAATGGCCAAGGCGCGCAAGCCAGCGGACTGGGTCATCACCGGTACGCCACAGTCGTATGAAATCTACGGCTGCATGGTGCGCAAGGAAGACGCTGCGTTCAAGAAAGCGGTCGACGACGCCATCGTGGCCTACTTCAAGTCGGGCGAAGTCAACAAAAGCTACGACAAGTGGTTCCAGCAGCCGATTCCACCAAAGGGCCTGAACCTCCAGTTCCCGATGAGCGACGAGCTGAAGAAACTGATCGCCGAGCCAACCGACAAGGCTGCGGACGAGAAGAAGTCCTGATCCTCAGCAAATAGTGGCCTGGTGCTCACAAGCACGAATCAATTCTGCAGGCCACTCATTAGTGTCTAACCTTTCATCCGAGGGCGCCTTGCGCCCCCGGATGCTCGAAGGTGCCCGTGAAACAACCGTCTGAGGGGAAATCCCGATGAATTACAACTGGGACTGGGGCGTGTTCTTCAAGTCCACCGGCGTGGGCAGCGAAACCTATCTGGACTGGTACATCACCGGCCTGGGCTGGACCATCGCCATCGCCATCACCGCCTGGATCATCGCGCTGCTGCTGGGGTCAGTCCTCGGTGTCATGCGTACCGTACCGAACCGCCTGGTATCGGGTATCGCCACCGCCTACGTGGAACTGTTCCGCAACGTGCCACTGCTGGTGCAACTGTTCATCTGGTACTTCCTGGTACCGGACCTGCTGCCAGAAGGCTTGCAGGAATGGTTCAAGCAGGACCTCAACCCGACCACTTCGGCGCTGATCAGCGTGGTCATCTGCCTGGGCCTGTTCACCGCCGCACGCGTCTGTGAGCAAGTGCGTACCGGTATCCAGGCGCTGCCCAAAGGCCAGGAAGCTGCCGCCCGCGCCATGGGCTTCAGCCTCCCGCAGATCTACAACAATGTGCTGCTGCCGCAGGCCTACCGGATCATCATTCCGCCGCTCACCTCCGAGTTCCTCAACGTGTTCAAGAACTCCTCGGTGGCGTCGCTGATCGGCCTGATGGAGCTGCTGGCGCAGACCAAACAGACCGCAGAGTTTTCCGCCAACCTGTTCGAGGCGTTCACTTTGGCCACGCTGATCTACTTCACCCTGAACATGGGCCTGATGCTGCTCATGCGCATGGTCGAGAAGAAAGTCGCCGTGCCTGGCCTGATTTCCGTGGGGGGCAAGTAAATGGAAATGGATTTCAGCGAAATCATCCCTGCCCTGCCTGCCCTCTGGGAGGGCATGGTCATGACCCTCAAACTGATGGTCATGGGTGTCATCGGCGGTATCGCGCTGGGCACCATCCTGGCCCTGATGCGCCTGTCGTCGAGCAAACTGCTGTCGAACCTGGCCGGTGCCTACGTCAACTACTTCCGCTCGATCCCGCTGCTGCTGGTGATCACCTGGTTCTACCTGGCGGTCCCGTTCGTGCTGCGCTGGATCACCGGCGAAGATACCCCGGTGGGTGCCTTCACCTCCTGCGTGGTCGCCTTCATGATGTTCGAGGCCGCGTATTTCTGCGAAATCGTCCGCGCCGGTGTGCAATCGATCTCCAAGGGCCAGATGGGCGCCGCACAAGCGCTGGGCATGAACTACGCGCAGACCATGCGCCTGATCATCCTGCCCCAGGCCTTCCGCAAGATGACCCCGCTGCTGCTGCAGCAGAGCATCATCCTGTTCCAGGACACCTCGCTGGTATACACCGTGGGCCTGGTCGACTTCCTCAACTCGGCACGCTCCAACGGCGACATCATCGGGCGCTCCCATGAGTTCCTGATCTTCGCCGGCGTCGTCTACTTCCTCATCAGCTTCTCCGCTTCGTGGCTGGTCAAGCGCCTGCAAAAAAGGATCACCGTATGATTTCCATCAAGAACGTCAACAAGTGGTACGGCGACTTCCAGGTACTGACCGACTGCAGCACCGAGGTCAAGAAAGGTGAGGTGGTGGTGGTCTGTGGCCCGTCGGGCTCGGGCAAGTCCACCCTGATCAAGTGCGTCAACGCGCTGGAACCGTTCCAGAAGGGCGACATCGTGGTCGATGGCACTTCGATTGCCGACCCGAAGACCAACCTGCCCAAGCTGCGCTCGCGCGTGGGCATGGTGTTCCAGCACTTCGAGCTGTTCCCGCACCTGACCATCACCGAGAACCTGACCATTGCCCAGCGCAAGGTGCTGGGCCGCAGCGAGGCGGAAGCCACCAAGAAGGGCCTGGCGCTGCTCGAGCGTGTAGGCCTCAGTGCCCATGCCAAGAAACACCCCGGCCAGCTCTCCGGTGGCCAGCAGCAGCGCGTGGCCATCGCCCGCGCCCTGGCGATGGACCCGATCGTCATGCTGTTCGACGAACCCACCTCGGCACTGGACCCCGAAATGGTCAGCGAGGTACTGGACGTGATGGTGCAACTGGCCCAAGAAGGCATGACCATGATGTGCGTAACCCACGAGATGGGCTTTGCCCGCAAAGTCGCCAACCGGGTCATTTTCATGGACAAGGGCAGCATCATCGAAGACTGCACCAAGGAAGCGTTCTTCGGTGACCAGAGCGCCCGCGACCAGCGCACCCAGCACTTCCTCAGCAAGATCCTGCAGCACTGACCCGGCCACAGCTTCCGCTGCCACGGCCCCACCAGGCAGCGGAAGCTGGTCGTAACAAGGCCACTGTGATGAAATGCGATCCCTCGCTACTTCGCCCTGCCAAGCCTGCCGTGAATTCCCGCCTGATCCGTCAATTGCTGTTACCACCACTGATCATCCTGCTGATGGTCGGCCTGGGAATGGCTGGCTACCTGATCAGCGAGAGCAATGGTATCCGCGCCCTCAGCGAAAACGGCGAACGCCAGCTGGAGCTGCATGCACGCACGGTCGAAAGCGAAATCAGCAAGTACACCTACTTGCCAAGCCTGCTGGAGCTGGAAGACAGCGTCTCGCACCTGCTCACCGACCCGGACGGCGCTTCACGCCAGACGGTCAACGAATACCTTGAAGGCCTGAACCGTCGCAGTCGCAGTCGGGCCATCTTCGTCCTCGACACCAATGGCCGGGTACAGGCCACCAGCAACTGGCGCGATGCCGACTCGTTCCTGGGTGAAGACCTGTCGTTCCGCGCCTACTTCCAGACTGCCGTGCGCGGCGAGCCCGGGCGTTTCTACGGCATCGGCAGTACCACTGGCGAGGCTGGCTATTACCTGGCCCATGGCCTTGAGGAGCACGGCAAGATCATAGGCGTTGCGGTGATCAAGGTGCGCCTGGACACTCTCGAGGAGCGCTGGCAGCGTGCCCGCCTGGAGGCGTTCGTCAGCGACGAGAATGGCATCATCATTCTCTCCAGCGACCCGGCCCGGCGTCTTAAGTCGGTGCGCCCGCTGACCCCGCAAATCAAGGAGCGCCTGGCGCGAAGCCTGCAATACTACTGGTGGCCGCTGAACGAACTGCAGCCCCTGGCCCGGGAAACCCTGGCCGATGGTGTGGAAAAGCTGACCTTCCCGGCCAACACCGAAACCGCTCATGGCAAACCACACGAAGTGGCGTACCTGGCGCAAACCAGGCGCCTGGTCGACACGCCCTGGCATTTCACCCTGCTGACCCCACTGCAGGACCTGCGTCGCGAATCCATGGTGCAGGGCATTCTGGTGGGCGTGGCCTTTGCCTTGCTGGCGATCCTCGGCATTGCCTGGAACGAGCGGCGCAAAGTGATCGCCACCCGCCTGGCGGCCCGCGAAGCCCTTGAGGAAGCCAACAGCCAGCTGGAGCGGCGGATTGCCGAACGCACTGCCGACCTGCGCGCCAGCAACGAACGCCTCAAGGGCCAGATTCGCGAGCGCCGGCATGCCGAGCAGACCTTGCGCCACGCCCAGGATGAGCTGGTGCAGGCAGGTAAGCTGGCCGCCATCGGGCAAATGTCTACCAGCATTGCCCACGAGCTGAACCAGCCACTGGCTGCGCTGCGCACCTTGTCTGGCAATACAGTGCGCTTCCTCGAGCGCGGGGCGCTGGAAACCGCCAGCACCAACCTGCGCACCATGAATGACCTGATCGACCGCATGGGCCGCATCACCGCCAGCCTGCGCTCGTTCGCCCGGCGCGGCGATGACAGCGGCCAGGCTTCACTGGCCAAGGCGGTAGAGGCCACCCTGCAGGTGCTGGCCAACCGCGTCAGTGCCTGTCACTTGCAATTGCACCATCAGTTCGAGGACCAGCAACTGGCCATCGACCAAACCCGCCTGGAGCAGATTCTGGTCAACCTGATCGGCAACGCCCTTGACGCGATGGCCGCGCAACCGCAGCCTGAGCTGTGGCTGGAAGGCGAGTTGCAGGGCGACAAGTACCGTTTGCAGGTGCGCGACAACGGCCACGGTATTGACGCCGAAGCGCGCAAGCACCTGTTCGAACCCTTCTTTACCACCAAACCGGGCGAGCATGGCCTGGGCCTGGGCCTGACCTTGTCGGCTTCCCTTGCCGCCGCCGCCAAGGGAAGCCTCAACGTCGAGCATCCCGCCACCGGCGGCACAGCCTTCGTCCTGGCCTTGCCCCTGGTTTCCCCCCCTAGCGAATCGGCAGAGCATCCATGAACCAAGCGCCTCTTACCGTCCTGATTGTCGAAGACGACCCGCATGTGCTGCTCGGCTGCCAGCAGGCGCTGGCCCTGGAGGATATCGCCTGCGAGGGCGTGGGCAGCGCCGAACAGGCGCTGGAGCGCATTGGCGACGATTTCGCCGGCATTGTCGTCAGCGATATCCGCTTGCCGGGTATTGATGGCCTGGAGCTGCTCAATCGCCTCAAGGCCCGTGACCGCAGCCTGCCGGTGGTGCTGATCACTGGCCATGGCGATATCGACATGGCCGTCGGCGCCATGCGTAACGGCGCCTACGACTTCATGGAAAAACCGTTCTCCCCCGAGCGCCTGGTCGATGTAGTACGCCGCGCGTTGGAACAGCGCGGGCTGTCACGCGAAGTAGTGGCCCTGCGCCGCCAGCTGGCCGAGCAGAACAGCCTGGAGGGACGCATCATTGGTCGCTCACCGGCCATGGAGCACTTGCGCGAACTGATCGCCAACGTCGCCGACACCTCAGCCAACGTGCTGATCGAAGGTGAAACCGGCACCGGCAAAGAGCTGGTCGCGCGCTGCCTGCACGACTTCAGCCGTCGCCAGAGCCACCCGTTCGTGGCACTGAACTGTGGCGGCCTGCCGGAAAACCTGTTTGAAAGCGAGATATTCGGCCACGAGGCCAACGCCTTCACCGGAGCCGGCAAACGCCGCATTGGCAAGATCGAACACGCCAATGGCGGCACGCTGTTCCTCGATGAAGTGGAGAGCATGCCGATCAACCTGCAGATCAAGCTGCTGCGCGTGCTGCAGGAGCGCACCCTGGAGCGATTGGGCTCGAACCAGAGCATCCCGGTGGATTGCCGGGTGATCGCCGCGACGAAGGCCGACCTCGATGCCTTGGGCCAGAGCGGCCAGTTCCGCAGCGACCTGTATTACCGGTTGAACGTGGTCACCCTGGAGCTGCCGCCGCTGCGTGAGCGCCGTGAAGACATCCTGCAGTTGTTCGAACATTTCCTGCAGCAGTCGGCGCTGCGGTTCGACCGGGAAACACCGACACTGGACAGCCAGACCCTGTCACGCCTGATGGCCCATGACTGGCCGGGTAACGTGCGCGAGTTGCGCAACGTGGCCGAACGCTATGCCCTCGGCCTGCCAGCCTTCAAGAAAGGCCCCAGCGGAGGTGCCAACCAAGGCCTGCTTTTTGCCGAGGCGGTGGAAGCATTCGAACGCAACCTGCTCACTGATGCCCTGCAACGCACAGGTGGCAACCTGAGCCAGGCCAGCCAGGAGCTGGGCATGGCCAAGACCACGCTGTTCGACAAAGTGAAAAAATACGGCCTCGCCTGACTGAACCCAAACTGGAAAACAACGTGGACCTGGTATTCAAAGCGGCCCTGGGCGCAGGCGTGGTGCTGTTGCTGGCGGTGCTGTCGAAAACGCGCAACTACTACATCGCGGGGCTGGTGCCGCTGTTCCCCACCTTTGCCCTGATTGCCCACTACATCGTCGGCAAGGGGCGCAGCATTGCCGACCTCAAGACCACCATCCTGTTTGGCATGTGGTCGATCATTCCGTATTTCGTGTACCTGGCAACCCTGTATGTACTGGTCGACCGCTTGCGCCTCGAGGCATCGATGGCGCTGGCCACGCTGGCCTGGCTGATCGCCGCGACTGTGCTGGTGACTGTGTGGGTGCGGATGCACTGAGCGAAAGCGGCGCTGGCTGCTTCGCGGGCTCGCCCGCTCCCACAGGGTCTCCACAATGTCTGAGATCGGTGCAGCACCTGTGGGAGCGGGCAAGCCCGCGAAGCAGCCAGCGCGGATTCAGAGCCCTGCGATGTGCGTGACCGCTTGCCTGTGCGCCTGCAAATAAGGCAACACCGCCCCCAGTAACGGCGCCTTGAACGGCTCCTGAAAACGGTGCGCCAACCCCGGGATCAAGCGTAACTGGCTGCCCTGGATATGCGCCGCCAGGTGCACGCCATGCATCACCGGCAATAACGGATCAGCCGTGCCGTGTACCACCAGGGTCGGCACTCGCAACTGGTTGAGCAACTCGACGCGGCTCGGCTCGGCCAGTATCGCCATGATCTGGCGCTTGGCCCCGTCAGGGTTGAACGCCCGGTCGTAGGCCTGCGCCGCCTGCTGCAGCAGCACTTCGCGGTCGTCTCGTACCTCAGGGCTGCCCAAGGCCGCCAGCAGGTCGGCCTGCTGCTCGATAGCCACTTCACGGTTCGGCGCGCTGCGCCGGGCCAGCAACTGCACCAACGCCGGGGCCGGCGCCGGCAGCCCCGCCGCCCCTGAACTGGACATGACCAGCGTCAGGCTGCGCACACGCTCAGGCGCCATCGCCGCCAGGTGCTGGGCAATCATGCCGCCCATGCTCACCCCCAATACATGAAACTGGCGCACGCCCAACGCGTCCATCAGGCGCAAGCCGTCATCGGCCATATCAGTCAGCGTATAGGGCGCCGACACGGGCAGGCCCAACTTGTAACGCAACAGTTCGAGCGTCAGGTTGGCGTGCGGTGGTACCTGGTTCCAGCGGGACAGGCCGACATCGCGGTTGTCATAGCGGATCACCCGAAAACCTTGGCGGCACAATGCCTCGACCACATCATCTGGCCAATGAATCAGCTGCCCGCCCAAGCCCATGACCAGCAGCAAGGCCGGGTCGCGTGGCGCACCGACGCTCTGGTACACCAGGCTGACGGCACCGAGTTCGGCACGCTGCACCGGCACCTGGGCGTCACAGCGCTGTTCGGCGAAACTCGCCGGTGCGCTGAACAGAAAGAAAAGAAAAAGCCAAAAAGCCCGCATGAAAGAAACACCAGAATGCAGATCCCCAGTAGAGCGCGAGTCTGATGAATTCTGTTCGGGCGCGCTGCCACAGTTCGGTGACAGTTTCATGACTCCCGCCAGGCGGTGCGACGATCGCCTAGTCGACAGATGTAGCATCATGAGAGAAACTCAACTCATTACCTGATTCCTCTATTCCACACCCCGGAGTTATCTGTGCTGGAGATCCGTCACCTGAAAACCCTTCATGCCCTGCGCGAGGCCGACAGCCTGGTGGAGGCCGCCGAACGCCTGCACCTGACCCAGTCGGCGTTGTCGCACCAGTTCAAGGAGCTGGAAGAGCGCCTGGGCCTCCCGATTTTCGTGCGCAAGACCAAGCCAATCCGCTTCACCAGCGCCGGGCTGCGTCTGCTGCAACTGGCTGATGCCACCCTGCCGTTGCTGCGCAGCGCCGAACGTGACATCGCACGCCTGGCCGGAGGCACTGCCGGACGCCTGCACATGGCTATCGAATGCCACAGCTGCTTCCAGTGGCTGATGCCGACCATCGACCAGTTCCGTGATGCCTGGCCGGAAGTGGAACTGGACCTTGCCTCGGGCTTTGCCTTCGCCCCGCTACCGGCCCTGGCCCGCGGCGACCTTGACCTGGTGGTGACCTCCGACCCGGTGGACCTGGCAGGCATCACTTATGTACCGCTGTTCACCTACGAGGCGATGCTGGCGGTGGCCAACCAGCACCCGCTGGCCAGCAAGCCTTACATCGTGCCGCAAGACTTGCTCGACCAGACGCTGATCACCTACCCGGTGGAGCGCGATCGCCTGGACATCTTCACGCGCTTCCTGGAGCCGGCCGATATCGAGCCAGCCGCCGTGCGTACCTCGGAACTGACGGTGATGATGATGCAGCTGGTGGCCAGCGGCCGTGGCGTATGCGGCATGCCGCATTGGGCGCTGCACGAGTACAGCTCGCGCGGCTATGTGAAGGGCAAACGCCTGGGCGAGAAAGGCCTGTTTGCCACGCTTTATGCCGCCGTACGCACCGACATGCTCGATGCCCCGTACATGCGCGACTTTTTGCTGACGGCCAAGGACACCTCGTTCGCCACCCTCGACGGCGTCAGCGCGGTGCGTTGAGCGCCTGGCGATACAGCGGCAGGATCAAGTCGCGGGTCAGGGGAGCCAGTGGCATGACGGGCGCCTGATCTGCAGCCAGCCAGACCACCTCCTCGATCTCTGCGGCCGGCACCACGGCAGCGGCGCTGTCGACACGGAACAGTTCAGCTTGCACTTCGAAGCCTGGTTCGTTGGCGGCGGGGGCACTGAACTGGCCCAGGTGCATGGCCTGAGCCGGGTCGATGCGCAGGCCCAGTTCCTCCTGCAATTCGCGCACCAGTGCCTGTACCGGCGTTTCACCGGCATCGATCTTGCCGCCTGGCTGCATGAAAGCCTCGGTGCCACGCTTGCGCACCAGCAGCGTGCGGCCCTGAGGGTCGATCAGCAGGGCGGCGGCGATGCGGATGATGTTGGGCATGAAGTGGGCTCGCTAAATAAAATGACCCGCGAGGATCCCATGGGGTCATTGGCCTGACAAGGCCGGTCATTCCTGTGTCGGCCTGGCAGACGAGCGGCCCCTTGCCAACCTGTTGCACACCCTCCATAAACAACACATGAACCTGCCCGCCAAACACCACCCGGTGCTCGAGCTGTTCCACCCTGCCGTCAGCACCTGGTTCCGCCGCCGCTTCGCCACGGTCACCGATGCCCAGGCACAGGCCTGGCCGTTGATCCACACCGGGCAATCCATGCTGCTGGCCGCACCGACCGGCTCAGGCAAGACCCTGAGCGCTTTTCTGGCCGTGCTAGATGAGCTGCTGCGTGAAGGCATGAAGCACCAGGGCGAACTGCCCGCACAGACACTGGTGATCTACGTTTCACCTCTGAAGGCCCTGTCCAATGACATTCGTCTGAACCTGCAGGCCCCGCTCGAAGGCATCAGCCAAGCCGTTGCAGAGCAAGGCCTGAACGCCCCACGCATCACCACGGCGGTACGCACCGGCGATACTCCGCAGAAGGAACGCGCCGCCATGCGCAAGCTGGCCCCGCACATTCTGGTGACGACCCCCGAATCGCTTTACGTGCTGATGGGCTCGGCTTCTGGCCGTGAAGGCCTGGCCCATGTGCACACGGTGATCGTCGACGAAATCCATGCCTTGGCCGGTAACAAGCGTGGCGCCCATCTGGCACTGACCTTGGAACGCCTGCAAGCCTTGTGCAAAAAGCCACTGCGGCGGATCGGCCTGTCCGCTACCCAACGCCCGGTCGAACGGGTGGCACAGTTTCTGGTGGGTAGCGGGCGCCCCTGCGCCATTGTCGATATCGGCCATGCCCGCAAGCGTGACCTGGCCATCGAAGTGCCGCCGGTACCGTTGGGGGCGGTGATGGCCACTGATGTCTGGGGCCTGGTGTATGACCGCTTGGCCACCCTTGCCCGTGAACACCGCACCACGCTGGTATTCGTCAATACCCGGCGCCTGGCCGAACGTATCACCCGCCACCTCAGCGACCGGCTGGGCAAGGAGGCGGTTGCCGCACACCATGGCAGCCTGTCCAAAGCGCTGCGCCTGGATGCAGAGCAGCGGCTCAAGAGCGGCCAGCTCCAGGTGCTGGTCGCGACCGCATCGCTGGAGCTTGGCATTGATATCGGCGATATCGACCTGGTCTGCCAGATCGCCTCGCCGGGCTCGATTGCCGGCTTCCTGCAACGGGTTGGCCGCGCTGGACACCAGGTCGATGGTGTGCCGAAGGGGCGCCTGTTCCCCACCTCACGCGATGACCTGATCGAATGCGTTGCCTTGCTTGACTGCGTTCGACGGGGCGAACTGGACGCACTGCACATCCCCCGGGCACCGCTGGATGTGCTGGCCCAGCAGATCGTCGCAGAAGCCAGCAACCAGGCCTGGCACGAACAGGATCTGCTGGATTGCCTGCGCCAGGCCACACCTTACGCCGAGCTTGACCAGCACCATTACCAGGCCCTGCTGCGCATGCTCGCCGAGGGCTACAACGGCCGCCAGGGTGTGCGCAGTGCCTACTTGCACCGTGACGCAGTGAGCGGCACGCTGCGTGGCCGACGTGGCAGCCAACTGACCGCGCTGACCAGCGGCGGCACCATCCCCGACAACGCCGACTACGCCGTGTTGCTGGAGCCGCAGGCGTTGAACATCGGCAGCGTCAATGAAGACTTTGCAGTGGAAAGCATTGCCGGCGATATTTTCCAGCTGGGCAACGCCTCCTATCGCATTCTGCGCGTCGAGCCGGGCCGGGTGCGGGTAGAGGATGCTCATGGCCTGCCACCGACCATTCCGTTCTGGCTGGGTGAAGCGCCGGGGCGCAGTGACGAGCTGTCTGCCGCCGTGGCCCGGCTGCAGGCGCGAATCGACCAGCAACTGGCGCTGGCAGGCGGCGACACGGTGGAGGTACTGGCCTGGTTGCAGGCGACCTTCGAACTGGACGAAACTTGTGCGGGCCAGTTGCTCGACTACCTGGCCCGCACCCGTGAAGTGCTTGGCGCCCTGCCCTCGCAGGATACGCTGGTGATGGAACGTTTTTTCGATGAGTCCGGCGGGACCCAACTGATCATTCATTCACCCTACGGTAGCCGCATCAACCGCGCCTGGGGCCTGGCCCTGCGCAAGCGCTTCTGCCGCACCTTCAACTTCGAACTGCAGGCTGCCGCCAGCGAGGACGCCATCGTGCTGTCACTGTCGACCAGCCACAGTTTCGAGCTGGACGAAGTGTGGCGTTACCTGAACAGCCGCAGCGCCGAGCCGATTCTCATCCAGGCCCTGCTCGATGCACCGCTGTTTGGCGTGCGCTGGCGCTGGAATGCAGGCGTGGCCATGGCACTGCCGCGCTTTGTGGGCGGACGCAAGGTGGCGCCACAAATCCAGCGCATGAAGAGTGAGGACCTGGTTGCCGCCGTGTTCCCCGACCAGATCGCCTGCCTGGAGAACATCGTCGGCGAGCGGCAGATTCCCGACCATCCGCTGGTCGAGCAAACCCTCGACGACTGCCTGCACGAGGCGATGGACAGCGAAGGCTGGCTGGCGCTGCTGCAGCGCATGGAAAGCGGTGCAGTGCGCTTGCTGTGCCGCGACTTGCCCGCCCCCTCGCCGCTGGCTTCAGCGATTCTCAACGCCCGGCCTTATGCCTTTCTGGACGATGCGCCACTGGAAGAACGACGTACCCAGGCGGTACTCAACCGGCGCTGGAACGACGTGCACAGTAGCGACGACCTGGGCGCGCTGGACGCTGATGCCATTGCTGCCGTCGCGGCCGAGGCCTGGCCACAGCCGGCCAATCCCGACGAAATGCACGAAGCATTGATGAGCCTGGGGGCCATCGGTCAGGTCGAGGTAGATGCCAACCCCTGCTGGGATGTGCTGCTAAAGCAGCTGGCCAATGCCGGGCGTGCCTTGCGCCTGCCCGATGACAAGCTCTGGTTGGCCCGCGAACGCCTGAACCTGCTGCTGGCACTGTACCCCACAGCGCACAGGGAGCCAGCGCTCAAACGGCTCGCTGGCTTCGACCAGCCCATCGAGCCCGACCACGCACTGAGCGAACTGCTGCGCGCCCGCCTGAGCGGCCATGGCCCACAGACCCTGGCGCAAATCGCTGCGCCATTGGGCAAACCGGTAACCGATATCGAACAGTCGCTGGCCCGCCTGGAAGCCGAAGGCTATGTGCTGCGCGGGCATTTCAGCCCAGGTGCCACTGACCTGCAATGGTGCGAACGCCACTTGCTGGCGCGCATCCACCGCTACACGGTCAAACGCCTGCGCCGCGAGATCGAACCGGTCAGCCTGCAAGACTTCATGCGCTTTCTGTTCGATTGGCAGCACCTGGCGCCAGACGAGCGCCTGCGTGGTCCGCAGGCGGTGGCCGAAGTGCTGGGCCAGTTACAAGGGTTCCCCAGCGCTGCAGCGGCCTGGGAGGCGGAACTGCTGCCGGCGCGTATCAAAGACTACAGTCCGCATTGGCTCGACGAAGCCTGCCGAAGCGGCCAGTTTGCCTGGAGCCGGCTGGCGGCAACAGTGGCGAGCAGCACGTTGACCAGTACCCCACTGGTGTTGCTGCCGCGGGACCAGTTGAACACGTGGCGCAGCCTGGCGCCCGCACCTGCTGTCGACGCCCTTGGCCTACGTGCGCAACGTGTGCACGAAGCGCTGAAAACCCAGGGTGCGCTGTTCTTCGATGAACTGGCACATGAGGCACACCTGCTGCCCAGTGAACTGGAAACTGCACTGCAGGAGCTGGTGGGCTCGGGCCTGGCCGGGGCGGACAGTTTCACTGGCTTGCGCAGCCTGATCACGCCTGCAACCAAGCGCAGCGCACGTAACAGCCGCCGAGGCCACCCGCCGCTTTCCAGCAGCATGGCGCATGCCGGACGTTGGGCCCTGCTGCGCCGCAGCGATGCGCCACCGGACCACGACCAGCGCCTGGAGCACATTGCCCGCACGCTGCTGCGCCGCTATGGCGTGATCTGCTGGCGGCTGTTGGCGCGCGAGAGTGATGTACTGCCGCCCTGGCGTGAGCTGCTGCGCTGCTATCACCGATTGGAAGCGCGTGGCGAGATCCGGGGCGGGCGCTTCATTGCCGGGCTGGCCGGTGAACAGTTCGCCTTGCCTGAGGCGGTAGTGTTGCTGCGGCAAGTGAGACGACGTGAACCGGACGGAACGCTGCAGGTGGTGAGCGCCGGTGACCCGCTGAACCTGATCGGCTCGTTGCTGCCCGGGGCGAAAGTGCCGGCAGTGATTGGCAACCGGCTTCTGTATCGCGACGGGATACCGGTGGCGGTGCGGATGGCCGGGCGTTACGCGTATCTGGTCGAGGCGTCCGCACAGGAGCAGGAAAGCTGGCGGCAAAAACTGCTGCGCGCCCCCCTGTAGGAGCGGGTTTACCCGCGAATACGGTGGCGGCGGCAACGCTGACCGGCGGGTAGAAATTGGCCAGCAGGCCCGACCCTTTCGCGGGTAAACCCGCGCCTACGACGGCCTGCGCCCAATCATCAATGTGTGTCCACCACCGATCTGCGTTGCGACCAGGCAATTTGGCTCGGGTCGAGAATGATTTTCGCTACCCCGATTTTATTTTGCAGTGCCCGGCAACTTGGCTATGGTCGGGGTTTGCCCCAGGCCCTGAGCCTGACCGCGCCATCGCAAGGACCCTGTATGAGCCTGTCACTTCTCAGTCGTTATGCCTTCTTCGCCGCCTGTGTGCTGTTCACCCTGGCGAGCCTCCCCTTCAGCCACCACGAATGGCTGTGGCCGTTCACCCTGACCACAGGCATTCTCAGCCTGATCGGCCTGTTCGACCTGCTGCAGCAGCGCCACGCCGTACGCCGCAACTACCCGATTCTCGGCAACATCCGCTATCTGGTCGAGGCCATTCGCCCGGAAATCCGCCAATACCTGCTGGAGTCCGACAGCGATGCCCTTCCCTTTTCTCGCGCCCAGCGCTCGCTGGTGTATGCCCGGGCGAAGAACGAAGCCTCGGACAAACCTTTCGGCACCCTGATCGACGTATATGAATCCGGTTTCGAGTTCATCGGCCACTCCATGCGCCCGGCACCGCTGGCCGACCCGGCCAGCTTCCGCGTCATCGTCGGTGGGCCGCAGTGCAGCCAGCCGTACTCCGCGTCGATCTTCAACATTTCGGCCATGAGTTTCGGCTCGCTCAGCGCCAATGCCATCCGTGCGCTCAACCAGGGCGCCAAGCTGGGCAATTTCCACCATGACACCGGCGAGGGCAGCATCAGCCCCTACCATCGCGAGCACGGTGGTGACCTGGTGTGGGAACTGGGCAGCGGCTACTTCGGGTGCCGCACGCCAGATGGGCGCTTCGATCCCGAACGCTTCGCCGCCCAGGCGCGCAGCCCTCAGGTGCGCATGATCGAGATCAAGATGAGCCAGGGCGCCAAACCCGGCCATGGCGGCATATTGCCCAAACACAAGGTCACCCAGGAAATCGCCGAAACCCGTGGCGTGCTGATGGGCGAGGATTGCATCTCACCGTCGCGCCACAGCGCCTTCTCGACACCAATCGAAATGATGCAGTTCATCGCCCAGTTGCGTGAGCTGTCCGGTGGCAAGCCAGTGGGGTTCAAGTTCTGCCTGGGCCACCCGTGGGAATTCATGGGCATCGCCAAGGCCATGCTGGAAACCGGCATCCTGCCCGACTTCATCGTCGTCGATGGCAAGGAAGGCGGCACCGGCGCAGCGCCCGTGGAGTTCACCGACCATATCGGCGTGCCACTGCGTGAAGGCCTGCTGTTCGTGCACAACACCCTGGTCGGCCTGAACCTGCGCGACAAGATCAAGCTGGGCGCCAGCGGCAAGATTGTCAGCGCCTTCGACATCGCCAGCGTGCTGGCCATTGGCGCCGACTGGGCCAACTCGGCACGCGGCTTCATGTTTGCCATCGGCTGCATCCAGTCGCAAAGCTGCCACACCAACAAGTGCCCGACCGGTGTGGCCACGCAAGATCCGCTACGCCAGCGTGCGCTGGTGGTGCCCGACAAAGCCCAGCGGGTGCTGAACTTCCATCACAACACGTTGCGTGCCTTGGCAGAAATGCTGGCGGCGGCCGGCCTGGAGCATCCGGCACAACTGGAGGCCAAGCACCTGGTGCGGCGCATTTCAGCCACCGAGATCAAGCTGTTCTCGCAGATGCATGTGTTTTTGAAGCCAGGTGAGCTGCTGACCGGCGAGGTGAACGGGCAGTTCTATTCGCGGATGTGGCAACTGGCCCGGGCGGACAGTTTCGAGCCGCACAGCGAAGTGGCGGCCTGAGAGAACGCTGGGGCCGCAAAGCGGCCCCACGTCAGGTCAGGAGGCGGTACTCGTCACACCTTGTGCGTCTTTCGGCGCCAGGCGGAACGTGTAATACAGCACTGTCAGCAACACCAGGAACGCCGGGCCGATGTACAGGGCCACACGCGTATCCTCGAAGTACGCCATCAGCCCGACCACCAGCACCAGGAAGGCCAGTGCCAGATACGAGCTCAGCGGCCACAGCCACATGCGGTACTTCAGTGCCTTGCGCTCGGCCGTGGTAAGGCCGGCACGGAACTTCAGCTGCGCCAGCAAGATCATCACCCAGGTCCAGATCGCACCGAAGGTGGCGATCGAGGTCACCCAGACGAAGACCTTTTCTGGCACCAGGTAGTTGGCCAGCACGCCCAGCAGCAACGCGCCGATCGACAGCAGCAGCGCATTGCGTGGCACGCCGTTCTTCGAGGTGCGGGCAAAGGCCGCCGGCGCCTGGCCGTTCTGCGCCAGGCTATAAAGCATGCGCCCGGTGCTGAAGATGCCGCCGTTGCACGACGAAAGCGCCGCCGTGATGACCACGAAATTGATGATGCCGGCAGCGGTCTTGATGCCGAGGCGCTCGAAGGTCATGACGAACGGGCTGCCCTGGCTGCCGATTTCGTTCCACGGGTAAATCGACAGGATCACGAACAACGCGCCGACGTAGAACAGCAGGATGCGCCAGAACACCGAGCCGATGGCCTGGGGAATGGTCTTTTGCGGGTTGCGTGCTTCACCGGCGGTGAGACCGATCATTTCCACGCCCAGATAGGCGAACATCACCATCTGCAGCGACATCAGCACGCCGGTCACGCCATTGGGCATGAAGCCGCCGTTGCTCCACAGGTTGGAGATCCCCACTGCCACACCGTCATTGCCAAAGCCGAAGGCAATGATGCCGATGCCGCCAAGCACCATGGCGATGATGGTGACGATCTTGATCAGCGCGAACCAGAACTCGAACTCACCAAAAGCCTTCACCGCCACCAGGTTGACCGCGCCCATGCTGCCCAGCGCCGCCAGGGCCCAGATCCAGCGCGGAACGTCGGGGAACCAGATGCCCATGTAGATGGCCACTGCCGTGATTTCGGCAACACAGGTCACCAGCCACAGGAACCAGTAGTTCCAGCCGGTCAGGAAGCCTGCCAATGGGCCGAGGTAATCCTGGGCATAACGGCTGAACGAGCCGGCGACGGGGTTGTGCACGGCCATTTCACCAAGGGCGCGCATGATCACCAGGATGGCCAGGCCGCCGATGATGTAGGACAACATGATGGCCGGACCGGCCATTTCGATCGCCTTGGCCGAACCGAGGAAAAGACCGACACCGATACAGGCGCCCAGCGCCATCAGGCGGATGTGCCGTTCGCCCAGTTCACGCTTGAGCGGGCCGCCTTCTGTGGCCTGGCCGTGGGCAGAGTGGTTGCCGACTGGCATAGCAATACAACCTCATTTTGTTATTGGATTTGACCTTCGTGCCGCCGCGACCAAGCCGATAGGCGTGGCATTGGCTTGCCAGGCTGGCCTTGTGGACCGGCCCGTGTGCCGGAGTAGAGCGCCCGGCAAGGCGAAGGGGGCGAGCAGTATAGGAAGACCGTTGTAGGAGTTTTCACTGTATATATGCAGAAATTTGGCTAGAACTCTGGGGCCGCTACCCGCCCCAAAAATCGCCGGGGCACCATAGCAACATCGGCCGTTGAAGGAACCCACACCAAAGCCGCATAGCCCCTCACCACTTTCCTTCTTCTACAAATTTTTCACCCTATCCACTCAACGTCTAAGCTTCAGACAAGCAAGACGAAAATACTTGGCCGGATAGAAGACTATGGGCGCACTGTGGCAATCGGAACCAAGCAGAACGGAAGCACCCGAGATACCTCCGGCCGAGACGCCACAACCCAAGTCCCCCCGTCAGCGTCGGCTATGGTGGCGGCTGATCATCCTCATCCTGCTGGTGGCACTGGTAGCCATAGGTGTTGCCGCGTATGACGAATTCCGTACCTCCGAACTGCAATCGCGCGAGTTCAGTAAACTGGCCGGTACACTGACCTATTCGCTGCAAGCCGGTCCCAGCGATGCCATCATCTACCCCGGTGACGGGCCGTTCGACAAACGCCTGGGCTATAGCGCCCTGGGTGAATTCCTGCCACGCCTGCTCAAGCGCGACTACCTCATCAGTGAACAGGTGAAGTTCTCACCCGCATTGATGAACTACGTCGATCATGGGCTGTTCGCGCCCTATATCGAGAAAATCCAGGCCGGCCTGTCGATCACCGACTGCCGCGGCGACACGCTGTACCAGTACAACTACCCCCAGCACCTGTACCCGGACTTTGCAGCGATCCCTCCCGTGATGGTCAACAGCTTGCTGTTCATCGAAAACCGCGACCTGCTGGATACCCAGGACCCACGTAACAACCCGGCAGTGGACTGGCCACGCTTTGCCAAGGCCGCCTACAGCCAGGTCGCCAAGTACCTGGCCCTGCCCGGCCAGTCTGCCGGCGGCAGCACCCTGGCCACGCAGCTGGAGAAATATCGCCACTCACCCGACGGCCTGACGGTGTCGGGCGCGGAGAAAATCCGGCAGATGATTTCTGCCAGCGTGCGTGCCTACCAGGGCGGTCCCGACACCACCGAGGCACGCCAGCGCATCGTGCGTGACTACCTCAACAGCGTACCGCTGTCGGCTGTACCTGGGCATGGTGAGGTACATGGCATGGCCGAGGGCCTGCGGGTGTGGTACGGCGCCGACTTCGACCAGGTCAACCAGGCCCTGAACGCCACCGCTACCGACCCCGAGAGCATGGCCGCACGTGGCCTGGCCCTGCGCCAGGTGCTTTCGCTGATGATTGCCCAGCGCCGCCCCTCGCATTACTTGTCCAAGGGCCGGGTCGAGCTGGCCGAACTCACCGATTCGCACATTCGCCTGCTTGCCGCCAACAAGGTCATCGATCAGCCGCTGGCCGATGCCGCGCTGGCCAGCAAGGCGGTGTACCGCGACTGGGTCGCGCAGCCGACCATCGTACCGATCATTACCAACAAGGGCATCAGCCTGGCACGCAACCGCCTGTCGGCCATGCTCAATCGCCCGCTGTACGACCTCGACCGCCTCGACCTGTCAGCCACCAGTACCTTGCAGGCCGACCTGCAGCTGCAGATCAGCCAGTACCTGAAAAACCTTGCCGACCCGGCGTTTGCCGCACAGATCGGCCTGATCGGCGAGCGGCTGCTCACTGCCAAGACCACCGACCAGGTGAGCTACAGCTTCACCTTGTTCGAACGCACCGCCGATGGCTCGCGGGTCCGGGTGCAGACCGACAGCACCAACCAGCCCTTCGACATCAACGAAGGCAGCAAGCTGGAGCTGGGCTCAACCGCCAAGCTGCGGGTACTGACCACCTACCTTGAAATTATCGCCGAGCTGCACGACAAGTACGCCGGCAAACCTGCCGCCGAGCTGAAGAAGGTCGAAGTGGCCGAACTCGACCGCATCACGCAATGGTCGCTGGAATGGCTGGCGCTGAACAGCAAGAACCAGAGCCTTGACGCCATGCTCGACGCCGCGCTCGAACGCAAGTACTCGGCCAACACCGGCGAAGCGTTTTTCACCGGTGGCGGGATGCATGTGTTCAACAACTTCCGCAAGGAAGACAACAACCGCAACCCGACACTCAAGGATGCACTGCGCGAGTCGATCAACCTGCCGTTCATCCGCCTGATGCGCGACCTGGTGCGTTACGTGACTTACCAGCAGCCGTACAACCGCGTGCCGCTGCTCAAGGACGATGCCGACCCGCGCCGCCAGGAATACCTTGCGCGCTTTGCCGACAAGGAAGGCACCAACTACCTGATGCGCTTCTGGAAGAAGTACCAGCGTAAAACCTCGCAACAACGCCTGGACACCTTCCTCGACAGCATGCGCGTGACCCCACAGCGGTTGGCGGCGGTACACCGCTACCTGTTCCCCGAGGCAGGCCAGGAAACCTTCAACGCGTTCGTGCGTGCCCACCTCAAGGGCGACAAGGCCGTGCTGGGCAAACTGACCGATGGCCGTCTGTCCGAGATGTACGCAGCTTACGGCCCCGGCAAGTACGACCTGCCCGACCAGGGTTACATCGCCAAGGTCCACCCACTGGACCTTTGGCTGCTTGGCTACCTGCTGAAGAACCCAAGCTCGACACTGACCGAGATGATCAACGCCAGTCGTTTCGAACGCCAGGAGGTATACGGCTGGCTGTTCAAGAGCCGCCACCAGGGCGCCCGTGACAGCCGCATCCGCACCATGGTCGAAATCGAAGCCTTCCTCGATATCCACCAACGCTGGAAACGCGTGGGCTATCCATTCGACCACCTGGTGCCCTCATTGGCCACCGCCATCGGCAGCTCCGGCGACCGCCCCGCTGCCCTCTCCGAACTGGTCGGGATCATCCAGAACGACGGTGTTCGCCTGCCGACCCTGCGCATCGACACCCTGCATTTCGCAGCCAACACACCCTATGAGACCAAGTTGATCACAGACCCTGACCGGGGCGTGCGAATTCTGCCAGTCGAAGTGGCGCGTGCACTCAAAGGCGCCATGTCGCAAGTGGTCGATGCAGGTACCGCGCGGCGTATTTCCGGCAGTTTCAAGCTGCAGGACGGCACCCCACTGGTGATGGGCGGCAAGACCGGTACCGGCGACAACCGAATCGAGAGCTTTGGCGCCGGCGGCCGGCTGATCGGCTCGCGCTCGCTAAACCGCACCGCCACCTTCGTGTTCTTCCTCGGCGACAACCATTTCGGCACGCTGACCGCCTTCGTGCCGGGTCGCACGGCAGAAGCGTTCAAATTTACTTCGGCGCTGCCAGTGCAGGTGCTCAAGGGCATGGCACCGATCCTCATGCCATACCTGCAGCCTGGCAATCCGAATGAGTGCAAGCCGCCACAGGTTGCCCTGCACACACCGCCACCGGCAGGGAACACATCGACGCAGTAGATGATAATCATCAGCATTTAAGGGCTTGTCTTTAGATATATCTTAAGTAATATCTTAAGATATATCGCAAACGACGGAGCCCTATCCTTATGCGCGAACATCCCCCTCATGATCCCTTCGAGCGGCGCCCCGCCCGTGGCGAGCGCGGCCCGCGTGTCTTCGCCCCGGGTGACCTCAAGCTGCTGATGCTGGACTTGCTGGCCGAGCAGCCCGGCCACGGTTACGACCTGATCCGCCAGATCGAAAATCTGTTCGACGGCAGCTACAGCCCAAGCCCTGGGGTGATCTACCCCACGCTGAACTTCCTCGAAGAGGCCGAACTGATCAGCGGCCAGGTACAAGGCAGCAAACGCCTCTACGCCATCACCGATGCCGGCCGCAGCGCCTTGGTGGATCAGGCAGTAGCCCTGGATGGCGTGCGCATGCGCATCGAGGTCAGCAAACGCGCCCTGCGCGGCCACGACCGCCCGCCAGAGATTCATGAAGCGGTCGGCAACCTGCGCCATGCACTGCACATGCACAGCGGCCGCTGGACAGTGGAAGAAATCGAACGGGTCCGTGACCTGCTCAACCATACCGCCAAGGCCATCGCCTCCGGGCCCACCGAACCTTTCAGGGAGACGCCCCATGAGTGACACCATTCACCGCGTAAACCACGAGATCCGCCAGCGCCGTCTGCAGGTGCTGCGGGTCACCGAGCTGACCCCGCGCATGCGCCGCATCACCCTGGGGGGTGCCGAGCTGCAAGGCTTTACCAGCGTGGGCAGCGACGACCATATCAAGCTGCTGTTCGCCGAAACGCCGGAGCAACAACAGGCCATCGAGGCCCGTAATCTGGGCAAGGACGGTGGCGCGCGGCCCACCATGCGCGAGTACACACCACGGCGCATCGACCTGGTGGCACATGAGCTGGACATCGACTTCGTGCTGCACGGCGACGGCCCTGCCTCTACCTGGGCCGCGCAAGCCGCGCCCGGGCAAACCCTGGACATCGCAGGGCCACGGGCCTCGCTGGTGGTGCCGGATATTTTCGACAGCTACCTGCTGATCGGAGATGAAACTGCCATCCCGGCCATTGGCCGTCGGCTGGAGGAGTTGCCGGCGGGCCGCCAGGTGCTGGCAGTGATCCAGATCGAAGACGAGCACGAGCGCCAGCCGCTGCCAAGCAAGGCGCAGGTGGAAGTGATCTGGGTACGTCGCCAAGGGGAAGACTTGTTGGAGCTGGTGCGTAACCTGAGCTTGCCGCAAGGCCAGCTGTATGCCTGGGTGGCGCTGGAAAAAGCCCTGACTCGCCAGGCCAAGGCGTTGTTGCTGGAGAAAGGGGTAAAGGAAGACGCGCTAAAGGCTGCAGCCTACTGGCGGGCCAACGGGACTGCCGACGACGAGTGAACGTGCTTGTCTGATCTGCCGTCTTCGCGGGCAAGCCCGCTCCTACACCGATCGAGGATGGACACAACTCGGCGGTTGGACACAAATCGGTGGTTGGACACAAATCGGCGGTTGGGCACAGGCCGTTGTAGGAGCGGGTTCAACCGCGAAAACCGGCGCAGCCAGTGCCACGCAACGCGCCGCCTGCTTCGCGGGTATGCACCATCGATACGACCAAGCGCTTAAGCCCCGAGCACCTCAGAAAAGCTCGACCGCTCGCAGCGTATCTACAGGAGGCCGCGCCACGTTGTTGCTTACCAACGAAGGTCTCGCTGCCCCGCCAAGGCCTGCGGCCCAAGCCATTGGGCGCCACGCAACAATGGCGTCAACTGCGCTTCAGGCTGCAGCTGGAACACCACCTGCGCCTGGCGTCCTGGCAGGTCGGCATCCACGGCCAGTTGATGTTGCCCTTGCTGCGCCAACTGCCCGCGCAGGTGCCAGCCACTGCGGCAATCCATTTCCAGCCAGCCGTGCCCAAGGCCTAGGGACCACGGGTCGCTCAGGGCAAGGTCGGTTACGATCACGCGGCCTTCACTGGCCTGGCATTGGCGCCCTGTCCCCTGCATCCTCAACACACCCTGCCACTGGCCGGCCAGGCGGTAATCCGTCGAGACCGTCGCCAAAGGCCCCTTGGCTGATGCCTCCAGCCGCCAACGCCAGGGCCAGCCTTCTGCACGCAACTGCCAGGCCTGCCCCTGGAACCCCACTTGCGCGTTCGCCTGCAAGCGCCAGGGCTGCAGCGTCCAGCGCAAAGGCCCGACCGGCCCCCATTGTTGTGCCTGCCCTTGCCAGAGGCTTCCACCGACATCGCGTACCGGCAGGCCGAACGCACGCACCACCCAATTGGCCGGAAGCTCGATAAACAGCGTGAGCACGAATACCAGTAACACCCAGGCCATTGCTGCACTGCGGCTCATGGCTGCACCACCAGATCAAATCGCAAACCCTTGCCCTGCTGCTCCAGTCCCCATTGCAACGGCAGTGCGCCTTCTGCACGCAGGCTCTGCACCCAGCCTTGCAGCATGCGCTCATCGGCCACCTGCCCGCGCAGTTGCCAGGCCTTGCCTTGCGTATCGACTTCGGTCAGTTCGACCCCACGGGCCTGGGCCGACTGACGTAGCCGCTCCAGGTTCAAACCGGGCCCGCCTTGCAGGCTGGCCGCCTGTTCGGCCAGCACACGCCACTGGCCAAGCACGCGCCATTGCGCAACGCCTTCGCGCAGGGCCAGGAAGGCCAGCAGCAGGGCGATCAGTCCCCAGGCGAACGTGAAGCGATGACGCTGTAGCCAGTCCCGGTTCATGAAGCTGCTCCCAGGTCGAAGATCACTTGGCCTTCTTGAACCTGCACTGTGGCGCCAGCGGCAGCCGCCATATCACGCCATGGCGGCGCACTGCCCTCGCCTTCCAGGCGCAGGTGCCAACGCTGACCATCGAAGCGCACCGCTTGCAGGCGCAAGCCGGGGTTGGCACGCAGCCAGGTCTGCAAGCGAGCCTGCAGGTCGTCTAGCTGACGTGTACGCAGTTGCTGCTGCAGTACGCTCTCGCGCAGGCGCTTGAGGGCCTGTGCCGCGTGCCGAGGGCTGGCCTGCTCGCCGGTCACGGCAACGACCTGGTTGCGCCAGAGTTGCGCCTGACGCCATTGCTGGCTCACCCACAGGCCACCCCAAACAGTGGCCAGCACCAGGCAAGCTGCCAGCAGCCGCTGCTGCTGGCGGGAGGCCGCCGGCAACGAGCGCACCTTGCGGGCGCGATCGAACAGGCCGGGCAGTGTGTCGAGCGGCGCAAATACGGTTGGCCAATTGCCGCTCAGCGACGTCTTGTGCAGCCCTGCCCACGGTGGCTGCGGCACGCCACCCAAGGCATCAGGCCACGCCAGCCAGTGCTCCTGTCCGTCTTCGGCCAAGCCTTTGTAGAAGGACAGCCCGGGGGTGCGTTGCCATTGCCAGGCGCATCCTGGCTCCGGCGAAGGCAGCAGCTGCAGCTCCGCCCAGCAACGCACCGTCTGCAAGCCCCATTCGGCACATTGGCCACGCCAGTCATCCAACTGCTGACGCGCCACTACCAGCAGACGAAGGTACCCGGGTTCACGGGCCAGGCAGGCACAGGCCACCTCATGCGGGGCCTGCAGCAAGCGATCCTCAAGCAGCAAAGGCCACTCTTCGCGCTTGAGCCCGGGCGGGGCCGGCACGCGAAAATGGCTGCACGCCTCGGCAGGCAGGACCAGCGCAACATGGGCCTGCGGGTTGGCCGGTGGCTCGCCCTGCCCCTGGCTTTGCAAAATACCGTCCTGGACCAGCGCCCAATGCCAGACAGCACCCGGGCGCAGCAGCAGCCACACCTGGGCCGGCGCACGCCGCCGCCATTCAAGTTTCATGAGCGCCCCCATGGAAGGGCGAAGGTGCAGACATAGGGGGCTCCATCACGCAGCATTTCCAGACGCACACCACGGCCTGGGTGCACCGGTTGGTCAGAAGGCCAGGCCAGCCAGCGGCCGCCCTGGTAGTACAGAACGTTCATGGCGCTGACCTGGTCGAGTCGTTCGCGCTGTACCCAGCGCGGGGCGACGGCGGCGTACAAGTCCGCCGAGCTTTCCAGCAGCAGGCGTTGCTCCCGGGCCTCGAACCGCAGGCGCTGGCGTTGCAGGCGCGAGCCACCTTCGGCTGCCGGCAGGCCGGTGCTGGCGACCCACAGCAACTGGTTGCTGGCGGGTTGCCAGTCCAGCCAACGGCTGGCCAGCGGCAGACGCTGGTCGTAGACACGGCGCAGCACCGGGCTGTCGAAGCGCCGCTCCAGGGCCAGGCAAAAGTCCAGCACCGAGGTTTGCCGAGTGGTGTCCTGCAGGCGTTCGCGCACCTTCAGCCATCCGTTGACCAGGGCGGCCAGCATGATGCCGAGCACGGCTGTCAGGGCCAGCGCGACCATCAGTTCGATCAGGGTCAGGCCGGTTTGGCGGTGTTTCATGGGCGCTCCAGAAACACGGTGTACTGGCCCAGTGGCAGGCGCTGATCGCGGTCGGCGAACAATTGCAGTTCGCCACGGCGCAGGTCTCGCACGCCAGTGCGGCGCAGTTGCAGTTGCCAGTGACACCGTTGGCCACCTTGGCCGAGCTCGCCGGCTACCTGGTTTTCGGCAGGCCAGTACTGCTCGACGGCAAAGCGGGCTTGCAGCTCACGCGCGCACAACAGGCCAAGACGGTGCTGTTGCAGGTTGTCCTGCACTGCAAGCCTCTGGCGCAGTACCTGGCTGGTGATCACCGCCAGCACGGCAGCGATTGCCAGGGCTACGGTCACCTCCAGCAGAGTGAAACCACGCTGTGCTTGCTTCATGGCACGACCCACATGCCATCGGTGCGGCTCCAGGCCCATTGCTGACTGCCATCGGCCCAGCGCCAGCGCACGCTACCCGCCTGCGCCCAGCCATGCGGCGTGAACAGCACGCGCGGTTGCGGGCTGGCGGGCCAGTCCGGGTGCAGGCCCTTGGGCCAGTCGCCGAGCGGGACCGCTTCGACCACCCAGGCATTGCCCTCGCGGCGGACGAACTCCGGGCGCTGGCCATTCCAGCGCAACCCGCGCAGTTGCCCCGCATGCCGGGCCAGCGCGGCCTGGCCGCGGACCTCGACCGCCAGCCGTTGCAGGGCCTGCTCGACACTGGCCTGGCCGTTGCCAAGGCCGGCCACCGCCAGCCCGGTCATCAGCCCGGCAATGGCCAGTACCACCAACAGTTCGATCAGGCTGAAGCCGCGCTGATGACGCACCGTTACAGCGCCCAGTTACCCAGGTCGGCATCCTGGCCTTCTCCACCTGGCAGGCCATCGGCACCCAGCGAGTACACATCGACCCGGCCATGTTCCCCAGGCATGCGGTACTGGTACGGGGTGCCCCACGGGTCCTCCGGCAGGCGACGCACGTAGCCATCACTGCGCCAGGCCCGAGGCACTGGCTCCTGAGCCGGCTTTTTCACCAGCGCGGCCAGGCCCTGTTCGCTGCTGGGGAAGCGCAGGTTGTCCAGCCGGTACATGTCCAGCGCCTGCTCCAGGGTGGCCAGGTCGGCCATCACCTTCTGCTTCATGGCCTTGTCCTGGTTGCCCAGCACGCTGGGCGCCACCACGGCGATCAGCAGGCCGATGATGAAGATCACCACCATGATCTCCATGAGGGTGAAGCCGCGTTGGCGGTTACGTCGATGCTGCATGGCAATACTCCTTGTCGTCACAATTGCAGGCCCTGGTTGAGTTGCATGATCGGCAGCAGCACCGCCAGCACGATGAACAGCACCACGGCGCCCATCACCAGGATCATCAGGGGTTCGAACAGCGCCATGGCGGTATCGACCTGGCGGGCAAAGCCGCGCTCCTGGTCGTCGGCCACGCGCTCGAGCATGTCCGCCAGGGTGCCGCTGGCCTCGCCGCTGCCGACCATGTTCACCAGCAGCGGCGGGAATTGCTGGCTGGCATCCAGCGCACGGTGCAGGCTGGTGCCGCCCTGCACGTGTTGGCGCACCTGCTCCATGGCCAGGCGGATACGCCGGTTGCCGATGGTTTCGGTGGCCACTTGCAAGGCTTCGAGCAGGGCCACGCCACTGCCAGTGAGAATCGCCAGGCTGCGCGCCAGGCGCGCGCTCTCCAGCACCTGCAGCAGGCTGCCAATACGCGGCAGGCGCAGCAGCAGCTGGTCGCGACGCAGGCACCAGTGCGGTTTGCGCAGCAGCCAGCCAGCCAGCCCCCCGAGCAACAGCGCCCCCCCTAACAACCAGGGCCCGGCGTGCACCAGCCCCTGGCTCAGGCCGATCAGCAACGAGGTGATCAGCGGCAGGCTTTGCCCGGCGTGGGCGAATTGCTCGGTGAGTTTGGGCACGACGAACGTCATCAGGCCAATCACCACTGCCAGCGACACACCCATCAGCACAGCGGGGTATATCAGCGCTGTGCGGGCCTTGTGTTGCTGGCGTTGCACCTGCTCCAGGTGGTCGGCCAAGCGGGTCAGCACCTGGGCCAGGTGCCCGGAACGTTCGCCGGCCTCGACCAGCGCGCAGTACAGGCCAGTAAACGGTGCGCCCTGCCGGGCCAGGCTGCGGGCCAGGCCCAGGCCTTCGGCCAGTGAGCCGCGCAAGGCCACCAGCACACTGTGCAAGGCGGGTTGACGCAGTTGCCGTTCAAGGGTGGCAAGGGCATCGACCAAGGGAATGCCGGCCCCGGTCAAGGTGGCCAGCTGACGGGTCAGCTCACACAACTGGGCGCGGCTCAAGCGCTGGCGTCGGGGTTGTCGGCTGCCGGCTTCATGGCGCTGCAACTGGCGGGCGAACAGGCCCTGCTCGCGCAGCAGCTGGCGGGCGTGGCGTTCACTGTCAGCCTGCAGGCTGGCCTTGTGCGTTTTGCCGGCGAGGTCAACGGCCTGGTAGCGATAGGTCGGCATGCCTTAGCCCTGCACCACGCGCAGCACTTCAGCCAGGCTGGTCTCACCGCGGGCCAGGCAATCGCTGGCCATCGCCACCAGGCTCTGGCGCCGATCAGCCAGGTAATCCTGCATGGCCAGCTCACTGGCGCCGTCGTACAACAAGCCGATGAGCCCAGCGTCCAGCTCGATGAATTCGTACAGCCCCAGTCGCCCGATATAACCGCTGCCCTGGCACTGCTCGCAACCCACGGCGTGATAAGTGCTGCCCAGCGCCGCCAGCTCGGGCCACAGCTCGCGCTCGGCAGCCCGTAGCGGATGCGCCACGGCACAACTGCACAAACGCCGCACCAGGCGCTGGGCCAGGACGCCGCGTAGGCACGAGGCGATCAGGAAGGGCTCGATGCCCATGTCGCGCAGGCGGGTCACTGCGCCTACCGCGCTGTTGGTGTGCAAGGTCGACAGCACCAGGTGGCCGGTGAGGCTGGCCTGCACGGCGATCTGCGCAGTCTCCTGATCGCGGATTTCGCCGAGCATGATCACGTCAGGGTCCTGACGCAGGATGGCGCGCAGGCCACTGGCAAATGTCAGCCCGGCACGCGGGTTGATGGCGGTTTGGCCAATGCCGGCGATGGCGTACTCCACCGGGTCCTCGACGGTGAGGATGTTGCGGCTGCCGTCGTTGAGGCTGTTCAGGCTGGCGTACAGGGTCGTGGTCTTGCCCGAACCGGTCGGGCCGGTGGACAACACGATGCCGTTGGGCCGCGCCAGGCAACTGCGCAGGCCCTGCAACACCGCTGCCGGCATGCCCAGGTTATCCAGCGCCAGAAGGCTGGCCTGCTTGTCGAGCACGCGCATCACCACCCGCTCGCCGTGGATGCCGGGCAAGGTCGAGACCCGTACGTCCACTTCGCGCCCCGCCGCGCGCAAGGTGATGCGGCCGTCCTGGGGCTGACGCTTTTCAGCAATGTCCAGGCGGGCCATGACCTTGATCCGTGATACCAGCATGGCCGACAACGCACGTGGAGGGCGCAGCACCTCACGCAGGTGGCCATCGACCCGCAAACGCACCACCAGGCTCTGCTCGAAGGTCTCGATATGGATGTCCGAGGCGCGCAGCCGCAGCGCCTGGCCGAACAGGCCGTTGATCAGGCGGATCACCGGGGCTTCGTCGTCGCTTTCAAGCAGGTCTTCGATGCGCGGCATCTCGCTCATCAGGCTATCCAGGTCGACCTGGTCGCCAATGCCTTCGATCAGCGCTTCGGTGGCGGCATCGCCGGCCTGGTACAGCTGGCCAAGGCGCTCGTCGAACAGCGCAGGTTCCAGGTATTCGAGCAGGCTTGGCTGGCCATGCACACGCAGCAACTCCTGCAACTGGGCATTGTCGGCGTCGGGCCGCAGCCATAGCTGCCAGCCCTGCTCTGCCGGGGCCATGGCCACTCCGCTCTGCCGTGCCTGGCGATAGGGCAGCATCACCAGTCACCGCCTTCCAGGCGTGCGCGGCTGGCGGGGAATACCTGCAACAGCCGCGTGCCCTCTGCAAGGTCCGGCAATTGCAGCGGTGTGGTCTGCTGCAGGGTGCGGTACTTGTCTTCACTGAGGCCCGCCAGGCTCGGGCCGTCGCGCAGAATGCGCGGGCGGATGAACACCATCAGGTTCTGCTTGGTGTTCCTGGTGGCATCGGAGCGGAACAACCGGCCAAGATAAGGAATGTCGCCGAGCAGCGGCACACGCTGGTTGCTGGTACTCAACTCGTCGCTGATCAGGCCGCCAAGTATCACCAGGCCGTTGTCCTCGACCATGACCTTGGTCTTGATCTCGCGCTTGTTGGTGATCACGTCGCTGGCCGAACTGGTGTCGGCAATCGACGACACCTCCTGAACGATGTCCAGGCGCACGCTGTTGTCGACATTGATCTGCGGCTTGATGCGCAGCTTCACCCCGACTTCCTTGCGCTCGATGGTCTGGTACGGGTTGGCGTTGTTCTGCGTCACGGAGCCGGTGACGAAGGGCACTTCCTGGCCAACCAGGATCGATGCCTCGGCGTTGTCCAGGGTCAGCAAGGTGGGCGTGGACAGCAGGTTGAAGCCGCTCTTGCCCTTCAGCGCGTTGATCAGCATGGCGAAGTTGAAGCCCCCGCCGAAATGGCCAATGCCCGCCGTGGCACCGGTGGTGGTGGACAACAGGTCACCCAGGGCCTCGCTGTCGCCACTCGCGGCGGCCCCGGCAATGCTGGCGATATTCACCCCGTTACTGCCGAAGTTGACGATACCGGCACCGAACTTCTCGTCGGCGAACAGCCACTGCACGCCCAGCTCCTGGGCGCTGCTGTCGGACACCTCGGCGATGATCGCTTCGACCACCACCTGGGCACGGCGAATGTCCAGTTGCTCGACAATGGCCCGGTACGCTGCCAGCTCGCTGTCGGGGCCGACCATGACCACGGCATTGGTCCCTTCTTCGTATTCCAGGCGGATACCCGGGCCACCGGAGGCTGGCATCACCGGCCGGTCCTTGCCCTCTGCCTCGCCCGCGCCTTCAGCCGGCACCGCCCCTTCCTGGCTGAGCCCTCGCAGCACCTTGACCACTTCACCAGCATTGGCATGGCGCAGGTAGATCACCTGGGTGCTGCCGTTGCCCGGTGCCTCTTGAGGGCGGTCGAGCTGGCGCAGCAGGCTGGCGATGCGTTCGAGGTTGCTGCGCCAGTCAGTCACCACCAACTGGTGCGCCGCCGGGTACGGTGTAATCACTCCAACCCGCGGGTCGATCAGCGGTTTGAGGATGCCCAGTACCTGTTCGCTGGCGGCGTTGCGCACGCTGAATACGCGGGTGGCCACGCTGTCGCTGCCCTCGCCCTGCTGCCCGCCCGCCTCTACCGGCACCGGCTCCAGGCGCGCGGCCTGGTCGGGTACGATTTTCACGCTGCCATTGGGCAGGTCGACGGTGGCATAGCCCTGGGCACGCAGTTGGGCCAGGAAGATGTCGTAGATGGCGTCGGCGTCGTGCAGGTCGACAGTGCGCACGGTGACCTTGCCCTTGACCCGGGGGTCGACGATGAAGGTGGTGCCGGTGATACGCGACACGCTGTCGATGAACTCACCGAGTTCGGTATCAACGAAGTTCACTTCGTACATCGGCGTACCGTTGTCATCGAACACCGGCTCTTGGGCATAGGCCATGGACAAGGCCAGGCTCAGCGCAGCCGCCATGCAGTATCTAACAGGCATCGTTCATCCTTGCCGCTTGAAGCCGGTCACGGCGGGGCGTGGCGGCCAGGGCAGGCGCTCACGCCGCCCCTGGTTGTTGAAAATCAGGCCATCGCTGTCGATGTCCTGCAGCACGATCCCTGGCGCCAGGCGCTGACCGCGGGCCAGGGTGCGCACTTGCTCGCCGTAGCGCAGCACCACCACACTGGCGGCCAATGGCTGGGCCTTGAGGCCGCCGAGGTATTGCAGCGGCAGACGGGTAATGGTGATGGCGCCGTCGTCGGGCGGCGCCTGCCAGTGACCGACCATCAGCCCGGGCAGCAGGCTGTCGGCCACCGCAGACGCCGTGGCCGGGTGTGGCTGCCAGCTCAACTGCAGCACACACTGCGCAGACAGCCAGCCGGCCAGGGTCAGGCCAGCGCCGGTGAGCAGGCGCGAGGTGAGCATCACGAGGCCAACTGCCGTGGGTGCCAGCCTGGGTGCCCCTGCACGTAACGCACTTCGGGCAGTTGCAGCGGCGCCAGTTGCCAGTTGTCAGGCTGACGGGCCAGCCAGGCTTCGACCCGCTGCCACAGTGGCTCGCCGGCCTGGCTTTCGAATTGCAGGCCAAAGGTGCGGCACAGGCCCTGCACCGGCTCCAGCCCCGTGATGCGCTTGCCTTGTGGGCTGTAGCTGACGCTCCAGGCCTGGCCCTGCCAGCGCGGCAGGTCCTGGCTGTTGTCCAGCAGCAGCGGGTCACCGAACAATTGTTCAGCGGCGTTTTCCAGCACTTGTTCGACCTGCCTGGCCGGTGCCTCGACCACTGGCGCCGGGTAGCCACCGGTAAGGCTGATCAGGTGTTCGCGGGTAATGGGCGCCCCTGCTGCCAGCGGGTAGTCATAACGCAGGCCCGGCAGCAACACGGGCATGCTGCTATCGTCGGCCAAGGCTTGATGCAGCAGGCGGTCCCAGCTGCCGCCACGGGTATCGCGGCGCCACAAGGCCTGGGGCGCGCGGGCCAGCGGCTGGTCGAGCCAGGCCGCATGGCCGGCCCGTTGCTGGTGCAGTTGCGCCTGCAGTGGCGCGACACGCAACTGCGCGGCAGGCGCCAGTTGCTGTTCAAAGGCCGGGAAAAAACGCCCGTCGAACTGCCACTGGCCGGCCACACGCTGGCAGCGCAGGCGGAAGGCACCGCTGCCCCGGCAGCCGGCAAACAGCACCGGTACGCGGCGACCGCTGGCCTGGGTGACCTCGACCGGCGCGGGCCACAGGTCCTGACCACGGGCGCACAACAGCACGTCGATTTGCGGCACCCGTTCAGCCAGCCACAGGCCGGGGCCCGTGCCTGCATCGGCCATGGCCACCACCAGGTCAGCCTCGTGCCGGGCTTGTTCGAATACCGGCAGCAGAGACTGGTACCACTGTTTAAGTGAGGCTTTCTGATCCTGGGCGTACGGGTCGGTCACGCCGACCACTGCGATACGGGCACCGCCGCGCTCGAAAACGTGCAGGGCTTGCACACCCAGTGCCTGGCGTTGTGCGTCAGCCAGCCCGGCGCCGAGGGTAATGGCGCTGGCCTGGCGATACAGGCCCGTGCTGCGTTGTGGCCACAGCACACGCTCATCGCTGCTGACCCGCGCTTCGATGCCCAGCAGTTGGCTGCCTTGCACACCACTTTCGCCCTGGGTCAGGTACGCCAGGCCACTGCCATTCCAGCCTTGGCCGTTCTCCAGGGTCAGGCTGTTGCCCGCACCGGCCTCGCCACGCAGTTGTTCCAGCAACGCCGCGAGCACCGCATAACCGCCCAGTTGCGCTGTCGTTGCCTGGCTGGCATCCAGCAGCGGCGCCAGTTGCGGGTAGGCGATACTGGCACTGCGGCCAGTCATCCAGGGCGCGCGGCCCAAATGGCTGACCGGCCCCAACCGGGTAGCCGGTACCACCGCCTGGCCAGGCTGGCGGGCATCGAGGGTATCGGCGACGTACAGCAAGTCGAGCTGGGCGTTGCCGCCCTGCTGCCCTGGGAAGGCTGTGCAGGCGCCGAGCAGCGGTGCCAAGGCACCGATACCCATCCAGCCGATCACTTCGCGCCTGTGCACACTGCTCGCCATCGCATCCGCCATCCTTATCCACGTCCATTCAGGGACCCGGATGTTGCGGCGTTGGCATTACAGTTTGATGGCAGAAATCCGACAGCAATTCCAATTTGATCTGTAGACCACAAATCTAAGAACTGGCAGTTTTAAAAGCTCGTTAACATTTCTGCCAAGGAATCATCACACTTGCGCCTTAAAGTCGCGGTTTCCTCCAACTCAGCCAACACAAGGACACCCTGATGAGTCGAGATACCGGCGACAACCTGGACCGGAACCAAAGCGGCAACCTGCCGATGGCCAACGTCATGGACGCCTACCTGAGCCGCCGCAGCGTCATGCGCGGCAGCCTGGGCGCCGCCATCGCCATGATCGCCGGTACCGGCCTGACAGGCTGCTTCGACGGTGGTGGTTCCGATCACGATGATCCGGTCACCGAGCCCCCGGTGACCGAACCGCCAGTCACCGAGCCGGAAGTGCCGAAACTGGCACTGGGCTTCCAGTCCATCCCAGGCTCGCGCACCGACGCCTGTGTGGTCGCCACCGGCTATAGCGCCTACGTGCTGGCGCCCTGGGGGACGCCACTGAACAGCAACGGCAACCCGTGGAAGTCCGACGGCAGCAACACCTCGACCGACCAGGCCAACGCCATGGGCATGCACCACGACGGCATGCACTTCTTCCCCATCAACGGCAGCTCGGAAGACGGCCTGCTGGCAATCAATTTCGAGTACATCGACACTGCCGCCCTGCACCCGGCCGGCCCCACTACCGATGTCAATGGCAAGCGCCCGGTTGAAGAAGTGCGCAAGGAAATCAACGCTCACGGTGCTGGCGTTGTACGCCTGCAGAAGATCAACGGCCGTTGGCAAGTGGTCGACAACGACCCGCTGAACCGTCGCTTCACCACGGCTTCACGCATGGAGATCACCGGCCCGCTGCGTGGCACCGACCACGTCAAGACCAAATACTCCACTGCTGGCACCCACTGCCGTGGCACCAACAACAACTGCGGCAACGGCTACACCCCGTGGGGCACCTACCTGACCTGCGAAGAGAACTGGCCGGGCATCTTCGTCAACAAGGGCACCCGCCCCGAGGACCAGCGCCGCATTGGCGTGGGCACCTCCAGCGGCCAGTACAAGTGGGAAACCGCTGCCGGTGACGCCAGCGAAGTGGACGACGAATTCGCCCGCTTCGACGTTACCGTCAAAGGGGCCAGCGCCACGGACGACTACCGCAACGAAGCCAGCACCTACGGCTACATCGTCGAGATCGATCCGTACAACAACAGCACCCTGGCCACCAAACGCACTGCGCTGGGCCGCTTCCGCCACGAGGGCTGCGCCCCCGGCCTGCCCGTCGCCGGCAAGCCGCTGGTGTGGTACATGGGTGACGACTCGAACAACGAGTACCTGTACAAGTGGGTGTCCACCGCCGTGTGGGACGCCGCTGATGCCAACCCGGCCGACCGCCTGGCCACCGGCGCCAAGTACCTCGACCAAGGCAAACTCTACGTGGCCCGCTTCAATGCCGACGGCACCGGCGTATGGCTGCTGCTGGACGTGGCCACCGCCACCACCGGCGGCAGCACCCTGGGCGCGCTGTATGGTGACCTGCCGGGCATCATCCTCAACACCCGTGGTGCTGGCGATGCCGTGGGCGCAACGCCGATGGACCGTCCGGAATGGACGACAGTCAACCCGCTGAACGGCGATGTGTACCTGACCCTGACCAACAACAGTGCACGCACCCCGGAAAAGGTCGATGCAGCGAACCCACGCGGCCCGAACCGACACGGCCACATCATTCGCTGGCACGACAGCGACGACCAACTGAGCTTTACCTGGGACATCTTCGTGTTCGGCGCCAACGCTGCCGGCACCGCCGACATCAACCGCTCCGGCCTGACCGAACTGAACCAGTTCGCCAGCCCCGACGGCATGAGCTTCGATAGCCGCGGCGTGCTGTGGTTTGAGACCGACAACGGCGAAACCACCTTGACCGACTACACCAACGACCAGTTGCTGGCGGTGATCCCTACCGACCTGGTGGATGCCAGCGGCAAGCAGGTGCCGGTGAACGCACAGAACCAGGTGGACCTGCGGCGCTTCTTTGTCGGGCCAAATGGTTGCGAGGTGACCGGTATTACCTTTACCCCGGACAACAAGACGCTGTTCGTCAACATTCAACACCCGGACAACTGGCCGTATACCGACAAGGCGACCGATGCGACGCCGGCTGGGGCTACCGTGCGGCCGCGGGCTTCGACGGTGGTGATCCAGCGTATTGATGGTGGGGAGATCGGGACCGTTTGATCCCGTGCCGGTCAGCCAGCGTTTGCTGGCTGTACCGGCCTCTTCGCGGGCAAGCCCGCTCCTACAGGGGGCTCACTGGTTTCAGAACCAGCGTAGGGGCGGGCTTGCCCGCTTAGAGGTCAGTGAACGTTACCAGGCTATTGGCTCCCGGCTACGCACCCGCACTTGCTGCGCGGGCACCCGGGCATGCCATTGCACCACCCCCAGCGCCTCCACCTGGAACTCGCTGCGCATCACCCGCCCCTCTTCCTCGAACGACAGCTGCAACAGAAAATGCCCGCTGTTGAGCAGCAGCCCTTCGCTCAACCGTTCGAACGTTTCGTCATCCACCGCCCCAAGCGCCTGACGCAGTGCAGCCGCGTCCACATACCCCGACGCCGGCCTGCCGCTGACAATGCGACTGAGCAACGAACGCGAGTAACGCCCTTCATACAGCGCCTCCAGCAGGGGCAGATGCTCCAACCCCAGCGCGTTGGCGTTGAGCCGCCAACCCGTGGTCTGGGGCAAGGCGCACAGCATCGGGTAACGCGCCTGGCGGCTGGCGTCCGACTCCAGCAACAGGTTCAGCTCGCTGGTGTCGAGCATCGGCTGGTCAGCCGCCAGCCGTGGCGGTTGCTGACGCAGGTACTGGGCGCTCTCGGCGCCCTGCAGGCGGGCATCACTGTCGGCATCGAGCCAGTCGGCCAAAGCATCGACCAGGCGTTCGGCCGCCATGTCATTGCCCAGCAAGTAACGCAACTGGCGCTCGGCGCGTTCGCCATCGGCACCCAGCAACGCATTGACGTTGAAGCAGGTGTGCTGGTCGCGTACCCGCAACTGCGCCTGGCCAGCGCCAAAATCGTAGTTAAGCGGCTGCCCGCGCAAGGCTTGCCAGAACAGCGGACTGAGCCGCCAGGCGGGGTCACGCAGGGCCTGCCCGGCATAGGCCAGGCCGGCCTGCTCCATGGCCCGCACCTGCACTCGCTGGTGCAGCAGGCGCACTTCGTCGACCTGATGCCGGCCATCTTCCACCAGCCAGGCCATGCCCGCCGCCAGCATTGCCAGCACCACCATCACCATCAACAGGGCCACACCCTGCTGTTGCCTTCCACCCATCGGTGCGTGCCTCGCTCGCGGAATAAAAACGCCAGTCAACACGCGGGGTGTTTCAGCTAGATGGCAGTGCCCGTTCGTCATGTGCTCGTCATCTAGGCAAGGCAGGATTGCCCTTCCTTTTCATGACCTTACAGGAGTGGTCGCTATGGGTGGCATTGGAATCTGGCAACTGGTGATCGTACTGCTGATCGTGTTCTTGCTGTTTGGTACCAAGCGCCTGAAGGGCCTGGGTAGCGATGTGGGCGAGGCGATCCAGGGTTTTCGCAAGTCCATGGGTGGTGACAATGACGCCAGCGCCGCTGACCAGGCGCACGTGCAGCAACAGTGCCCGCTGAACGGCCAAGTTGCCCAGCAATCTCAAGCGGACCGCCAGGCCTGATGTTCGAGGTCGGCTTCAGCGAGTTGCTGCTGATCGGCGTCGTCGCGCTGTTGGTGCTGGGCCCCGAGCGCCTGCCGGTGGCAGCCCGAACCCTCGGCCGCGGCCTGGGCCAGGCGCGCCGGGCCATGCACGCCTTGCGCACGCAGGTGGAGCGCGAAATCGAGATGCCCAACCTCGACCAGGCACCTCTGCAACGCCTGGAACAGGAGATCCGCCAGGGCATCAGCCTGAACGCGGAACCGGCCAATGATGCGGCCACGGCCGTGCTGCCCAAGGAAAATGCTTCATGAGTATTGCCATGGACCCTGCCGCGAACATGCCCCTGACCGAACACCTGCGCGACCTGCGCAAACGCCTGGTGCGTTGCCTGGCGCTGGTGGCCTTGGTGTTCGCCGGCCTGTTCCCCTTTGCCCAGACGCTGTACACGCTCATATCCGAGCCGCTACGGCGCTTTTTGCCGGAAGGCGCGAGCATGATCGCCACCAGCGTCACCTCGCCCTTTCTGGCACCGTTCAAGCTGACCGCGATGTGCGCCCTGTTCCTGGCCATGCCGCTGCTGCTGCATCAGGCCTGGGGCTTTCTGGCGCCGGGGCTGTACCGCCGTGAACGGCGCATTGCCCTGCCGCTGCTGGTATCGAGCATCGTTTTGTTCTATGCCGGCATGGCGTTCGCGTTCTTTCTGGTGTTCCCGATGATGTTCGGTTTCTTTGCCAGCGTGACGCCGGACGGCGTGGCGATGATGACCGATATCAGCCAGTACCTGGACTTTATCCTGGCGCTGTTTCTGGCCTTCGGGCTGGCGTTCGAGATCCCGGTGGCGACGTTCATCGTGGTCTGGGCAGGGTTGGCCGATGTGGCCACATTGCGGCGCAGCAGGCCCTACGTGGTCGTCGGGTGCTTTGTGGTGGGGATGATCCTGACACCGCCGGATGTGTTTTCGCAGACGATGCTGGCAGTGCCGATGTGGGTGCTGTTCGAGGTGGGGTTGCTGGCTTGTGGAATGTTGAAGCGGCCGGAGCCAGGCAAGGAGATTGTGGCTGGATTGTAGGGCCCTTTCGCGGGCACGCCCGCTCCCACAGGGATATCACAGGTTCTGAAGATTGTGATGTCCCTGTGGGAGCGGGCGTGCCCGCGAATAGCCGTGATGCGTTCTAGAACTCGGCGAGCCGCCAGACTTCATAGGCTGGCGTCTCGTACGGGTGGCTCTGCTTGAGCGCAGCGACGACCTGCACAATCAGCTCGTCAGCCACCACCAGCTCCACCTTCCACTCTTCCACCACCTCGACCTGGCCGGTTTGCCCGAGGAACGGCTGGCTGCCGTCCAACGGGCGGAACTGGCCCTGGCCAAGGGTTTGCCAGGCGCAGTGCTCATAGTCACCGATGCGCCCGCCGCCAGCAGCGAACACAGCGGCCTTGACCACTTCGACATGGCTGGCGGGGACGAAGAAGGCGAGCTTGTACACGCCTTAGTTCACCCACACCCGCGCGTTGCGGAACATACGCATCAGCGCGGCATCTTCCTGCCACTCGTCCGGGCGCCAGGAGTTCTGCACAGCGCGGAACACACGCTCCGGGTGCGGCATCATGATGGTCACGCGGCCGTCGCGGCTGGTCAGGCCAGTGATGCCACGTGGCGAGCCGTTCGGGTTGGCCGGGTAAGCTTCGGTGACCTTGCCGTGGTTGTCGACGTAGCGCAGGGCCACGCAACCGGACACATCGGCTTCCAGCAATGCTTCTTCGCTGGCGAACTCGGCATGGCCTTCGCCGTGGGCAATGGCGATCGGCATGCGCGAACCGGCCATGCCCTGCAGGAAGATCGAGTTGGACTTCTGCACTTCGACCATGGCCACGCGGGCCTCGAATTGCTCCGAGCGGTTGCGCACGAAGTGCGGCCAGTACTCGGTGCCCGGGATCAGCTCGTGCAGGTTGGACATCATCTGGCAACCGTTGCACACGCCCAGGGCGAAGCTGTCGGTACGCTCGAAGAAGGCCTGGAAGGCGTCACGGGCACGGGCGTTGAACAGCGCCGACTTGGCCCAGCCTTCGCCAGCGCCCAGCACGTCACCGTACGAGAAGCCGCCACAGGCGACCAGGCCCTTGAAGGCTTCGAAGTCGACACGGCCAGCGAGAATATCGCTCATGTGCACGTCGATGGCGGCGAAGCCGGCGCGGTCGAAGGCAGCAGCCATCTCGACCTGGCCGTTGACACCCTGCTCGCGCAGGATGGCCACTTGCGGGCGCACGCCTTTCTTGATGTAAGGCGCCGCGATGTCGTCGTTGACGTCGAAGCCCAGCTTCACCGACAGACCCGGGTTGTCTTCCTCGAGCAGCAGGTCGAACTCCTGGTCAGCGCAGTCGGCGTTGTCGCGCAGGCGCTGGATCTGGTAGCTGGTTTCAGCCCACTGGCGCTGCAGCATGCGACGGTCATCGTCGAACAGCACTTCGCCGTTCAGGCTGATGGTCACTTCAGCGTTGTTGACTGGCTTGCCGATCACCGCGACGCACTCTTCACCCAGGCCAGCAGCGCTGAACTGAGCCAGCACGTCCGGGGTAGCGTCCTGGCGAACCTGGATCACCGCACCCAGCTCCTCATTGAAGAGGATGGCCGGCACTTCGCCCTTGCTGTCGGTCAGCGGGTCGAGTTGCAGGTCGAGGCCGCAGTGGCCGGCGAAGGCCATTTCCAGCACGGTGGTAACCAGGCCGCCGTCGGAACGGTCGTGGTAGGCCAGCAGGTGGCCGTCGGCGTTCAGGCCCTGGATCACGGCGAAGAAGGCCTTGAGGTCTTCGGCGTCGTCGACGTCCGGTGCCTGCGCAGCGATCTTGCCGTAGGTCTGGGCCAGGATCGAGGCGCCCATGCGGTTCTTGCCGCGGCCCAGGTCGATCAGGATCAGGTCGGTCTCGCCCTTGTCCATGCGCAGTTGCGGGGTCAGGGTCTTGCGGATGTCGGTGACCGGGGCGAAGCCGGTGATGATCAGCGACATCGGCGAGGTGACGCTCTTCTCGACGCCCTCGTCGCTCCACTTGGTCTTCATCGACATCGAGTCTTTGCCGACCGGAATGGTGATGCCCAGCTCCGGGCACAGCTCCATGCCGACAGCCTTCACGGTGTCGTACAGGCGTGCGTCTTCACCTGGGTGACCAGCCGCGGACATCCAGTTGGCCGACAGTTTGATGTCGGACAGCTTTTCGATGCGCGAAGCCGCCAGGTTGGTCAGGGTTTCGCCGATGGCCATGCGGCCGGACGCCGGGGCATCCAGCAGCGCCAGCGGCGTACGCTCGCCCATGGCCATGGCTTCACCGGTGTAGACGTCGAAGCTGGTGGCGGTAACGGCGCAGTCAGCCACCGGAACCTGCCACGGGCCGACCATCTGGTCACGGGCAACCAGGCCGGTGATGGTGCGGTCGCCAATGGTGATCAGGAAGCTCTTGCTGGCCACGGCCGGGTGGTTCAGCACGCGCTGGACGGCGCTGTCCAGGTCCAGTTCGCTCGGGTCGAAGTCATCGCCCAGCTCGGCTTCGCGGGTAACCGAACGGTGCATGCGCGGCGGCTTGCCCAGCAGCACGTCCAGCGGCATGTCCACCGGGGTGTTGCCGAAGTGGCTGTCGCTGACGGTCAGGTGCGGTTCTTCAGTGGCTTCACCCACCACGGCAAACGGGCAACGTTCGCGCTCGCAGATGGCCTTGAAACGCTCGAAGTCGACCGCGCTGACGGCCAGCACGTAACGCTCTTGCGATTCGTTGCTCCAGATTTCGTGCGGGGCCATGCCCGGCTCGTCGTTGGGCACGTTGCGCAGCTCGAAGCGGCCACCGCGGCCACCGTCGTTGACCAGCTCAGGGAAGGCATTGGAAATACCGCCAGCGCCCACGTCGTGGATGAAGGCGATCGGGTTGTTGTCGCCCAGCTGCCAGCAACGGTCGATGACCTCCTGGCAACGGCGCTCCATTTCCGGGTTTTCGCGCTGTACCGAAGCGAAATCCAGGTCAGCCGAGCTGGCACCGGTAGCCACCGACGAAGCAGCGCCGCCGCCCAGGCCGATCAGCATGGCCGGGCCACCGAGCACGATCAGCTTGGCGCCGACAGTGATTTCGCCCTTCTGCACGTGGTCTTCACGGATGTTGCCCATACCGCCGGCGAGCATGATCGGCTTGTGGTAGCCGCGCACTTCTTCACCGTGCGGGGTGTTGATGGCTTGCTCGAAGGTACGGAAGTAACCGGTCAGGGCCGGGCGGCCGAATTCGTTGTTGAACGCAGCGCCGCCAAGAGGGCCTTCGATCATGATGTCGAGGGCGTCGACGATACGCTCGGGCTTGCCATAGGCCTGCTCCCACGGCTGCTCGAAGCCCGGAATGCGCAGGTTGGACACGGTGAAGCCGGTCAGGCCGGCCTTGGGCTTGGCGCCACGGCCGGTCGCACCTTCGTCGCGGATTTCGCCACCGGAGCCGGTGGAGGCGCCGGAGAACGGGGCGATGGCGGTCGGGTGGTTGTGCGTTTCCACCTTCATCAGGATGTGCACCGGCTCCTGCACCGCGCCGTACTGGCGGGTTTCAGGGTTCGGGAAGAAGCGGCCGGCAACGTTGCCGACGATCACCGAGGCGTTGTCCTTGTACGCCGACAGCACACCTTCGTTGTGCATCTGGTAGGTGTTCTTGATCATGCCGAACAGGCTTTTTTCCTGGGCCTGGCCGTCGATATCCCAACTGGCGTTGAAGATCTTGTGGCGGCAGTGCTCGGAGTTGGCCTGGGCGAACATCATCAGTTCGATGTCGTTCGGGTTGCGCTTGAGGCCTTGGAAGGCATTGACCAGGTAGTCGATCTCGTCTTCGGCCAGGGCCAGGCCCAGGTCGATGTTGGCCTTGGCCAGGGCGTCACGGCCGCCGGCCAGGATGTCGACCGAGGTCATTGGCTTGGGCTGGGCGTGGCTGAACAGGTCAGCGGCCTGCTCCAGCTGGCTGAGCACACGCTGGGTCATGCGGTCGTGCAGTTCGGCGGCGATCAGGGCGGCGTCAGCGTCGCTCAGGGTGCCGGCCACGTAGTAGGCGATGCCGCGCTCCAGGCGCTGGATCGACTGCAGGCCGCAGTTGTGGGCGATGTCGCTGGCCTTGCTGGCCCATGGCGAAATGGTGCCCAGGCGCGGTACCACCAGGAACAGACGACCCGTCGGCTCCTGTACCGGCACGCTCGGGCCGTACTTGAGCAGACGGCCCAGCACCTGCTGCTGGTCGGCGGTCAGCTCGCCGTCAACATCGGCGAAGTGGGCAAATTCGGCATACAAACCAGTAACAGCGGGGACTTTCTGGCTCAGTTGCTCGAGTAATTTACCGTGGCGAAAGGCAGAAAGGGCAGGAGCGCCGCGCAGGATCAACATCGTCGGGACAGCCTCAGGAAGGGGTGTGCTTAGAGGCCGTGCATTCTAGCCTAATTCGATGGCTTTCGGCACCTGCTCTAAGCCACGCCTGCCAGGCGGCGGAACCGGACTTCGGGGTCAGTTTTCAGCGGTGTCCGGCTTGAGACGAGATCGAGCGCCGCCGGGTGTCCGGTTCAACACATTCAGCGCCTGTGAGATCGCCCAGGCGCTGAATGTCTCAAACCGGGCACCTGGTAGCCCTCATGCAATCCCCCTCCCCAACCACACAACCCGCTACCAGACAAGCTAACCGTTGTCGAGATATGGTTGGGCCAGTCCTTTGCGTATACTGCAACCTATGTTCGCCCACACTGCTTTGCGCCAGCGTTGCGCCAAATGGCTTCTCGCAACCGGACTCTTTCTGCTGCTAGGTGCCTGCGTTGAAAAACCCAGCACCCTCGAGCGCGTGAAGGAGGATGGCGTGCTGCGCGTGATCACACGCAACAGCCCGGCAACCTACTTCCAGGACCGTAACGGCGAAACCGGCTTCGAGTACGAACTGGTCCAGCATTTCGCCGACGATCTCGGCGTAAAGCTGCAGATCGAGACCGCCGACAACCTGGACGAGCTGTACGACGCCCTCGGCAAACCTTCCGGCCCGGTACTTGCTGCCGCTGGCCTGGTTAGCAGTGAGCGGCGCAAAACCCAGGTGAAATACTCCCATCCCTACCTGGAGGTGACCCCGCAGGTCATCTACCGCAACGGCCGCGCGCGCCCCACCGGCGCCAAGGGTTTGGTCGGCAAGAAGATCATGGTGCTCAAGGGCAGCAGCCATGCTGACCAGTTGGCCGAGCTGAAAAAGCAGTACCCTGCCTTGCAATATGAGGAATCCGACGCCGTCGAAGTGGTCGACCTGCTGCGCATGGTGGACGAAGGTCAGATCGACTTGACCCTGGTGGACTCCAACGAACTGGCGATGAACCAGGTGTATTTCCCCAACGTGCGGGTCGCCTTCGATTTGGGCGACACCCGCGACCAGCGCTGGGCAGTGGCAGCCGGCGAAGACAACAGCCTGCTCAACGAAATCAACGAATTTCTCGACAAGGCACAGAAAAACGGCACCCTTCAACGCTTGAAGGACCGCTACTACGGCCATGTCGACGTGCTTGGCTATGTCGGCGCCTACACCTTCGCCCAGCACCTGCAACAGCGCCTGCCCAAGTACGAGAAGCACTTCAAGAGCTACGCCAAGGTCGAGCAGGTCGACTGGCGCCTGCTGGCCGCCATCGGCTACCAGGAATCGATGTGGCAGCCGGAAGTCACCTCCAAGACTGGCGTGCGCGGCCTGATGATGCTGACCCAGCGCACCGCCCAGGCCATGGGTGTGTCCAACCGCCTGGACCCGAGGCAGAGCATCCAGGGCGGCGCCAAGTACTTCATGAAGATCAAGGAAGAGCTTGACGACAGCATTCAGGAACCGGATCGCACCTGGTTTGCCCTGGCGGCCTACAACGTCGGCAGCGGCCACCTGGAAGACGCCCGTACCCTGGCCAAGCGCGAGAAGCTCAACCCGAACAAGTGGCTGGACGTGAAGAAAATGCTGCCGCGGCTGGCTCAGAAGCAGTGGTACCGGCAGACCAAGTACGGCTATGCCCGTGGGGGCGAACCGGTGCATTTCGTGGCCAACATCCGTCGTTACTACGACATCCTCACCTGGGTGACCCAGCCGCAGCTCGAAGGCCAGGTGGCCGAGGGTAACCTGCATGTGCCTGGGGTCAACAAGGACAAGCCAGCGGACAAGTCGTCGCCGATGTAAGCCAGTAGGCCTCTTCGCGGGCAAACCCACGCCTACAAGATTTGCGCAGAACCTGTAGGAGTGGGCTTGCCCGCGAAGAGGCCGGTGCTGCTCAAGCCTTGGCCCGGCGGGCCTTGAAGAAGTCGCTGAGGATCTGCCCGCACTCTTGCGCCAGCACCCCGCCCTCCACCATCACCCGATGGTTGAGAAAGCCTTGGCCAAAGAACTGCCCCTGGCTCTGCACGATCCCCGCCTTGGGCTCCAGCGCGCCAAACACCACGCGCATCACCCGCGAATGCACGATCAGCCCCGCACACATGCTGCACGGTTCCAGGGTCACATACAGGGTGCTGCCGGGTAGCCGGTAGTTGCTGGCCGACCTGGCTGCCGCCCTGATCGCCACCATCTCGGCATGCGCGCTGGGGTCGCTGTCGATGATCGGCCGATTGAAACCCTGGCCGATCACCTGCCCATGCTGTACCAGCACCGCCCCCACCGGCACCTCGCCCAGTGCCGCGCCTTCGGCGGCCAAGGCCAGCGCCAGGCGCATGAACTCCTGATCGCGACTGCGATCGATGATCTGCGGGCGCATCAGACCACCGCAATCGCGGCCATCAGGCCGGTTTCCATGTGGTCGATGACGTGGCAGTGAAACATCCAGGTCCCAGGGTTATCCGCCACCAGTGCTACCTGGGCGCGCTCGTTCTTGCCCAACAAGTAGGTGTCGGTGAACCACGGCTCCTTGATGTCGTGACGGTTGGAGGCGATCACCTTGAAGCTCATGCCATGCAAGTGGATCGGGTGCTGGTACTGGGTCATGTTCTTAAGCTCGAAGATGTAGCTCTTGCCCTTCTGCAACGTGGCGATGGGGCGGTCGGCGCAGGTCTTGTCGGTAATATCCCAGGCCTGGCCGTTGATCTGCCACATGCTCGACGGCTTGGCCGGATCAGGGGTGACAGAGACGCTGGCCGCCCACTCGAAATTGAAGTTCAGCTTTTCGGCATTCTCCAGGTCCGGCTCGGCGATCGGATTGGGCGGCAGCGCGGGCGGCCAGTCACTCGGCGCGTCGTTGTTGGCCACCGAACGCAGGGTGCCCAGGCGCACGAAACCGTCGCGCAGGGAAATTTCCTCACCCGCCTCAGGAATGCGGATGGCCAGGCAGATACGCATGCCAGGGCCTAGCCAGTATTCGTCCAGCGCACGCGGGGTCACCGGGTTGCCGTCGAGGGCATAGATTCTCGCCTCGCAGTTGCCCTTGAGGTTGAGGCGGTAGGTCCAGGTATTGTCCAGGTTCAGCACGCGCACCCGCACCACCTGGCCGGCCGGCAGCTCGGTGATCGAGTCGGCCTGGCCGTTGATGGTGATCAACCGCCCGGCAGTGCCGTTGCGCGCAGCCTCGCGCGGAATGCTGAAAGGCAGCCATGCGCCCTGCTCGTCCACATGCCAGTTCTTCAGGCTCAGCGTACGCTCATGCTGGAACCCGGTGGGTTCACGTTCCTCGACGATCAGCGGCCCGACCAGACCGCGGCCTAGCTCCTCAGAGCTGCTGACGTGCGGGTGGTACCAGTAACTGCCGGCGTCCGGCACGCGGAATTTGTAATCGAAGTACTCACCCGGCTTGACCGGCAACTGCGACACATAGGGTACGCCGTCCATTTCCAGCGGCAGGCGAATGCCGTGCCAATGGATAGTGGTTTCGACCGGCAGATGGTTGATAAAGCGTACCCGCAGCCAAGTGCCCTGGCGCACGCGCAGCTCGGTGCCCGGGGCCGATGGGCCGAAGGCCCAGGCCTCGGTCTTGAAGCCCGGCACCAGCTCGACGTCCAGGGGTGCTGCGATCAGCTCATAATCGTGCCCTGCGCTGTCGTCTTCGACCTTGCCCAGCCAGTAACGCGCCGCGCCCCCGGCGCCCAGGCCAACCACAACCAGGCCGGTCAGGCCCTTGAGCATTTGTCGACGGGTGAAGGACATCGGTGCGGGTACCTCGTGTTCTGCGCAATCAGTCTGCCAGCAAGGCGCTGACGATGAGGGGCGAATACGATACACCTGCAAATGGGAAATATTAAGTGAAGTATCCAAGCATCGTCCGCTTTAGCCACGGCATTGGCTGGACGGCAGGCGTAGCGGAACCAATCGACAGCGCCGACATCAAATTGACACCATTGCCAGAGGCACCTCAGATGAGAAAATGCCTCGCAATGCAACCATCAGCTTATTTGGCAGTTGGCTTGACTGCCAGGGCGGTGCATGGGAATGAATCGCCTTCAGCCAGCACACTCACCGGGCCTTCTCTATAGGAATGCAATGGTAAATGGACTTATCAGCTTACGTCCCTAGCTGGGACGACATCGAACGCAACCTGGACCAGAAGTTCAGCGCCCTGAATCAGAGCGTCAGCAGCGGGTTGCGCAGTGCCCATGACAGCTGGGACGGCTTCACCCGCCGTGTAAGCGATGGCGCCAGCCAGGCCTATGGCGCTGTAGGCGGGCACCGGATCGACAACGTCCGGCAGGCGATGGCGCTGTCCTATCCCATGATGCAGTCAAATCTGTCCCGCAAATGGGCATCCATCAACATCGACCAGATTTTGCCCGTGCTGCTCAAGCTCGTGCAGGAAGTGGTGATGATTCTCGGCGGCAGCGTCGCGCTAGGCGGCGCTATAGGCGGCGCGGTAGGTTCTCTTGCCTTTGGCGTGGGCGCGGCACCTGGGGTGGTCGCAGGCAGCGGTATCGGCCTGCAGGTCGGTAACCTGATCCTGATGGCATTGGGCCTGGCCGCCATCGCGGAGTATTTCTATCAAGGGCTTCCCGCCTGCCTGGCCTCGATGCAAGAGGGGCTTGCAACCGCGTGGACTGCCGAAGACGGCCTGAAACCCTCGGGTCTCGACCCTTCGGGCGGCTCGGCCGCGCTGGTTCAAGAACGTACCGAACAAGCTGCAAGGCAACTGGCACGCGGACAAGAGCAACTCGTGATGCTTTTGCTGATGGCGATCGTGACCTACCTGACCCGCGGGCAGATGAAAGCCGGCGTGATGAGCAGCATGGAAAGCATCGCCAGCCGCAGCGCCAAGCTTCAGGCCGAGATTTCCAACAAGCAGTTGGCCAACTGGCTGGCAAAAAACCAGAACAGGCTGCTGATCGAACCTGAGCTGCAGATGAAAACCGCAACGCCGCTTAAGAAAGCGGAGCCAGAGCTGCCCCCAGCGACGCAAGCCACGGAAAAAACCGTTGCAGCGGCGCCGAAGAAGCTCATGAGCCTGCGCGATGCAGTGGGCAAGGACATGGCAGAGCGATGGATTGCCGAAGGCCGCGCTCGGGCAGACATACGGGCCCCGGAGCTTTCGAGACTGCTCAGCGACGATCAAATAGGCGCACTTTACGGCTACTCTACCAACGATGTGTACAAGGCGTATAACCAAGCATTGCGCGAAGGCACTGCTACGCCTGGTATCAAGGCCTTTGCCGAGCATGCAACCGAAGGCCTGGCACGCTTGCCTCGCTACTTAGGCGCTGAAACCTATCGTGGAACGGATCTTCCGCAGCATGTGCTCAATCGGATGCAAATGGGTGCAGTAGAGACCGACATGGCATTCTTCAGCTCATCCGCTACAACACCGTTTTCGGGCAATACCCAGATGGTCGTACGCGGCGTATCCGGCAAGGACATCAGTTTCCTCACGCAAATTCCCGAAGCGGAGGTACTGTACCCGCCAGGTACCTCTTTCAGAGTACTGAATCGGATTGAACAAGGCCCCACGACTCGTCTCTTATTAGAAGAAGTACTATGATCGACCTGCACAGCTCCACCCTCGCCGTTACCGAATATGCCTACCGGTACAACTACTTGCTGCCAGCGCCCACCCCACGCGAATCCGCAAGCCGTGGCTACGTACACCCGCAATGGCAAAATTCGCGCGCCTGCACACTCACCCCCGATCAATCGCTCGACAGAGCCAAGGGGGCATTGCTGGGGTTGGCCATTGGCGATGCCGTAGGCACCACGCTGGAGTTCTTGCCCCGTGATGCCAAGCATGTCGATGACATGGTCGGCGGCGGGCCGTTCAGGCTCAAGCCAGGTGAGTGGACCGATGATACGAGCATGGCGCTTTGCCTGGCGGACTCGTACCTGGCGTGCATGCGATTTGACCATGCCGATTATCTTGAGCGTCTGTGCAGGTGGTACAAGCAAGGGGAAAACAGCGCTAACGGTGTCTGCTTCGACATCGGCAATGCAACCCGCCTTGCCTTGGAAGGATGGCTACGGCAAGGCTTGGACTGGTCAGGCAACACAGACCCGAACACGGCCGGTAATGGCTCGATCATCCGACTCGCCCCGACCGCCATATTCAGGCGCCACATGCTACCGTCCACCTGGCGCGAAGCTCAAAGTCAGAGTCGGACCACCCACCGGGCGCCCGAAGCACTAAGTTGTTGCGAACTGCTGGGTGCGCAGCTGCACCTCGCCCTGAACGGCGCGGACAAGGATGAAATGTGCCGCCCTATGGTCCGCCCGCTGCAAGCCCGCGCCACCATCATCAACGCTGGCGAATACAAGGAAAAAAGCCGCGATCAGATCCGCTCTTCAGGGTATGTCATCGACACCTTGGAAGCTGCACTGTGGGCGGTGTGGAATACCGACAACTTCAGGGACGCAGTGCTTCTGGCCGCAAACCTGGCAGACGATGCCGACAGTGTGGCAGCCGTGGCGGGGCAACTAGCCGGGGCGTTGTACGGGGTATCCGGTATGCCCGTGCAATGGGTAAAGACAGTGGCGTGGTCAGAACACATACAGGACCTCGCCCAAGCGCTGCACGACCAGGCGCCTGAAAGCGACCCGTTCTACTCGCTGTGATATTGCACGCAGCGGGGCAGATGAACGTGAGGAGCCGATAGACCTCAGAATGACAAAGGCCCGCGATTACGCGGGCCTTTGTGTGTTACAGGTCATCTGACACTGGCTATTGCCATGTGCCGGCTTATTCCCACTCGATGGTCGCCGGCGGCTTGCTCGACACATCGTAGGTAACGCGCGAGATACCGTCGATTTCATTGATGATACGACCGCTGACAGTTTCCAGCAGCTCGTACGGCAGGTGTGCCCAACGCGCGGTCATGAAGTCCACGGTCTCGACGGCACGCAGGGCCACAACCCAGGCGTAGCGACGGCCGTCGCCGACGACGCCGACCGACTTGACCGGCTGGAACACCACGAATGCCTGGCTGGTCTTGTGGTACCAGTCGGCCTTGCGCAGCTCTTCGATGAAGATGTGGTCGGCGCGACGCAGGATGTCGGCGTATTCCTTCTTCACTTCACCGAGGATACGCACGCCCAGGCCCGGGCCCGGGAACGGGTGGCGGTAGACCATGTCGTATGGCAGGCCCAGCTCCAGGCCGATCTTGCGCACTTCGTCCTTGAACAGTTCACGCAGCGGCTCGACCAGCTTGAGGTTCATCTCCTCCGGCAGGCCACCAACGTTGTGGTGCGACTTGATCACGTGAGCCTTGCCGCTCTTGGCGCCAGCCGACTCGATCACGTCCGGGTAGATGGTGCCCTGGGCGAGGAACTGGATGTTCTCCAGCTTGCTGGCTTCGGCATCGAACACGTCGATGAAGGTGCGGCCGATGATCTTGCGCTTCTTCTCAGGGTCGGCTTCGCCGGCCAGGTTGTCCAGGAACTGCTTTTCAGCGTCGGCGCGGATCACCTTGACGCCCATGTTCTCTTTGAACATGGCCATCACCTGGTCACCTTCGTGCAGGCGCAGCAGGCCGTTGTCGACGAATACGCAGGTCAGCTGGTCGCCGATGGCGCGGTGCAGCAGCGCGGCAACCACCGAGCTGTCAACGCCGCCGGACAGGCCCAGCAGGACGTTGGCCGAACCGACTTGCGCACGCACCTGGGCGATGGCGTCTTCGACGATGTTGGACGCCGTCCACAGGGCTTCACAGCCGCAGATGTCCTGCACGAAGCGGGACAGGATGCGACCCCCTTGCTTGGTGTGGGTCACTTCAGGGTGGAACTGCACGCCGTAGTAGCCGCGGACGTCGTCGTACATGCCAGCGATCGGGCAGCTTGGGGTGCTGGCCAGAATGTTGAAGTTGCCAGGCATCTGGGTGACCTTGTCACCGTGGCTCATCCACACGTCCAGGCCCAGCACGCCGTCGTCGTCAACGTGGTCTTCGATGCCGTCGAGCAGGCGGCTCTTGCCGACAACGTCCACGCGGGCATAACCGAACTCACGCAGGTCGGAACCTTCTACCTTGCCGCCCATCTGCTCGGCCATGGTCTGCATGCCGTAGCAAATACCCAGCACAGGCACATTCAGGTCAAACACGGCTTGCGGAGCGCGCGGGCTGTTGGCTTCGTGGACCGACTCGGGGCCGCCGGCAAGGATGATGCCGCGCGGGTTGAATTCGCGGATCGCTTCATCGTCCATGTCGAACGGGTGCAGTTCGCAGTACACGCCGATTTCGCGCACGCGGCGGGCGATCAGCTGGGTGTACTGGGAACCGAAATCGAGGATCAGGATGCGGTGAGCGTGAATGTCGAGGGCCATGACTCAATCTCGTCAGTGGAAATCGGAAACGACGCGGGGCTGTCATGACAGCCCCGCTTTATGTTGTAGCTGGAAGCCTCAGCCTACGCGGTAGTTAGGGGCTTCTTTGGTGATTTGCACGTCGTGCACGTGGGACTCGGCCATGCCGGCACCGGTGATACGCACGAACTCCGGCTTGGTGCGCATTTCTTCGATGGTTGCGCTGCCGGTATAGCCCATGGACGAACGCAGGCCGCCCATCAGCTGGTGGATGATCGCGGCCAAGGCGCCTTTGTAAGGAACGCGGCCTTCGATGCCTTCCGGTACCAGCTTCTCGGCGCCGGCCGAGGAGTCCTGGAAGTAACGGTCGGACGAGCCTTGCGCCTGTGCCATGGCACCCAGCGAGCCCATGCCGCGGTAGGCCTTGTAGGAACGGCCCTGGAACAGCTCGACTTCACCCGGGGCCTCTTCGGTACCGGCGAACATCGAACCCATCATCACGCAGGACGCACCGGCAACGATGGCCTTGGACAGGTCACCGGAGAAGCGGATACCGCCGTCAGCGATCAGTGGCACGCCAGTGCCTTCCAGTGCTGCGGCAACGTTGGCGATGGCGCTGATTTGCGGCACGCCGACACCGGCAACGATACGGGTGGTGCAGATAGAGCCAGGGCCGATACCGACCTTGACCGCATCGGCACCCGCTTCGGCCAGGGCCTTGGCGGCAGCGCCGGTGGCGATGTTGCCGCCGATCACCTGCACTTGCGGGTAGGTTTCTTTCACCCAGCGTACGCGGTCGATCACACCTTTGGAGTGGCCGTGGGCAGTGTCGACGACGACGACATCAACGCCAGCTGCCACCAGCGCAGCAACGCGCTCGCCGGTGTCCTTGCCGGTGCCGACGGCGGCGCCGACGCGCAGGCGACCTTGGTCGTCCTTGCTGGCCAGCGGGTAAGCCTTGGCTTTTTCGATGTCCTTGACGGTCATCATGCCCTTGAGGTTGAACTTGTCGTCAACGATCAGGACTTTTTCCAGGCGATGCTTGTGCAGCAGCTCGCGAACTTCGTTTTTATCGGCGCCTTCGCGGACGGTGACCAGGCGCTCTTTCGGCGTCATCACGTCGCGAACCTTGGCGTCCAGGCGATTTTCGAAGCGCACGTCACGGGAGGTGACGATGCCGACCAGGTCGCCGTTCGCCAGTACCGGCACGCCGGAGATGTTGTTCAGGCGGGTCAGCTCGAACAGGTCGCGCACAGTGGCATCGGCGTCGATGGTGATCGGGTCCTTGACCACGCCAGCCTCGAACTTCTTGACCTTGCGCACTTCGCCGGCCTGTTGCTCGATGGTCATGTTCTTGTGGATGATGCCGATACCGCCTTCCTGAGCCATGGCAATGGCCAGACGCGCTTCGGTCACGGTATCCATGGCAGCGGAAACCAGCGGAATGTTCAGCTCGATGCCACGGGTCAAACGGGTCTTGAGACTGACTTCATTGGGCAGTACCTCGGAATAGCCAGGTACAAGGAGGATATCGTCGAAGGTCAGGGCTTCTTGGCTGATACGCAGCATCGCGGGGGCTCCCGGGCGGGAAAAATGGAAGCGCGCCATTATACTCATGCATGGCGCGCCGCTCAATGCAAAATAAGGGCCTTCGGTCAGGCTTGTGGCAGTTTTACCTGCACCACGGCCACCGGCTGGTCGAGCCAGTCGGCGAAGCTGTCGAGAAAGGCCTGGGTGAACCCGGCCTCGCCCCAGTTGTTGAAGATGAACCCCAGGTTGGAAAAGGCACATGGCTGCAGGTAAATGAAGCCATTGATGTCATCTTCGAAGCCGCACAGTGGGCAGGTAAAGTTGTCGCTCACTGCCGGCATCCACTCTTCCAGGCTTTCGAACAACGGCTCGCCTACCTCGCGCCGGCACTCCGGGCAACCGGCTTCTTCGAGGAAGCCTTCGGTGGGGGTATAGATGCAGCGCTTGAGCATCACTTCCAGGCCGTTGACCGGTTCGCCGAAGGGCAGTTTTTCCGGGTGCAGGGCCACTTTGCGCGCTCCTGCCGCCAGGGCATGGCCCATGCGGTTACCGGTGCGGCCACAGGTGGTCAGCTGCTCCTCGACGACCTTTTCGCGCACCAGCCAGCGCAGGATGGCGCGTGCGCGGGCTTCATGCACCGGGACGGTAGACAGCTTTGGAACGATGATGCTCTGGGTGTTCATGAACGGGACAAGCCTGAGAAACGCCGGTAATGACGCAATTCTACCGCTCAGGCGCTCAGGTAGCGACCAATCAACGCCAGCCCACTGGCCAGCACCAGCCAGGTCACCAGCCGTACGAACGCTTCGCGGGATAACCGGTGGGTCAACCGACGCCCTACCCACAGACCAATGAACATGACAGGCAGCAGGCAGGCGGCGAGCAGCAGCAGGCGTTGGTCGGCATAGACACCGGCGATCAGGAACAGCGACAGACGCACTATCGTACTGCAGCTGATCAGCGCGCTCTGGGTGGCGCGTACCTGTTCCTTCACCTCCAGCCGTGCGCTCAGGTAAAGGGCATAAAGAAACCCGCCGCTGCCGAACAAAGCCCCGAACAACCCGCCTGCCGTGCCCATCGGCACCGCCCAGAAGCCGGACAGGCTGGCTGGCCTCACTTTCACTGCCAGCCCGTAAAGTGCATAGGCAGTCACGAATACCCCCATCAACAGCAGCAACAGGTCGGACTTCAGTTGCAGCAGGAACACCACGCCCAACGTACAACCCAAGGCCATGAAGGGCAGCAGCCGCAGCAATTCACTGCGTACCACATCCCGGCGCGACGGCAGCAGGTTGCCGAACGCGGCCACGAAATCCAGCAGCACCAGCAACGGGATGATGCGTGACAACGGCATGAAGTGAATCAGCACCGGCCCCGCCACGAGTGCAGTACCGAAGCCGGCGATGCCGAAGACGATGTAGGCCGCAGCGATGGCGAACAGGATCGGCAGCCAGTCAAGGCCGGAAAACGACAGTTGGGCAAGCATGGCAACAGTTCCTGGGGAGACAGGCAAAGGTTAGTCAGCCATGAGCCATGCCGACTAATATGCCTTTATCCAGAAAGCCATCTCGAAAAGGCATGACATGACGTCGATCCGACAGTTGCGTTACTTCGTGGAAATCGCCGAGTGTGGCAGTTTCAGCAGTGCAGCCGAGCGACTGTACGTCGCCCAGTCTGCCCTTAGCCGGCAGATCAAGGAGCTGGAGCAGCAACTGGGCACGCCGCTGTTCGAACGCACGGCGCGCCTGCCTCGCCTGACGCTGGCCGGTCAGGCCTTTCTTGAACGGGCACGACGCCTGCTGGCTGACCTGGCACAGGCGGAGCGGGTTACCCGTGACATTGGCCAAGGGTTGCAAGGCAGCTTGCGCCTGAACCATTCCAGCACCGTGCCGCTGACCGGCGGGCTTCTGGCTCGCCTGGGGAACTACCTGAAGCACAACCCAGGGGTTTCGCTGGAGATTGCGCAGCAGTCGTCGGAGGCACAACTGGAAGACATTGCTGCCGGACGGCTGGATATCGGCCTGTTGCGCTTGCCGGTGCTGCGCCAGCATGAAGGCGTGGTGCTGCATGAACTGTTCGACGAACCCTTGTTGCTGGCGGTCGCCGCTGGGCACCCCTTGGCGGGTACTCGGCACGTGCAACTGGAGCAATTGAAGGAAGAACGCTTCATTTCCATCCCGCACCGGGATCGCGGTGGCTTGAGCTACCTGTCGGCCTCGCTGTGCATGGGGGCAGGGTTCTTCCCGCAGGCGGCGCAGGTACTGTCGCGCAAAACTACGCAGTTGCAGCTGATACAGGCGGGGTTTGGGGTGGCGTTGTTGCCGCGGTGCATGTGCGAGATTGCCCCGGCTTCAGTCAGCTTCGTAGCGCTGGAGGGTGATTGCCAGAGCACGGTGGCACTGGCCTGTCGCCGTGATGCGGGGCAACTGGTGCGGCAGTTCGTGGCGACGATGCAGGGCTGAAGGCACCGGTTGCGGTCTTGTGGGAGCGGCCTTGCGTCGCGAAAGGGCTGCGATGCGGCCCCAGGTTTTCAGCTTCGCCGCATGAAGTGCCGGGGCCGCGTTGCGGCCCTTTCGCGACGCAAGGCCGCTCCCACAAGGATGGGGTCAAGGCTGACAGTAGGGGCAAGACAGACAACCGGGGCCGATGTCATTTATGATGCCTGCCATGATCAAAGACCCTTTCGAACGACTCGGGCTGGACCGCGAGGTCCTTACCGTCAGCCAACTCAACGGCCGCGCCCGCGTGCTGCTGGAAGACGTTTTCCGCAGCGTGTGGGTGGAAGGCGAAATCTCCAACCTCGCCCGCCCGGCGTCCGGCCACATGTACTTCACCCTCAAGGACAGCGGCGCCCAGGTGCGTTGCGCGTTGTTCCGGCAGAACGCCACGCGGGTACGCCAGGCGCTGCGAGACGGCCTGGCGGTGCGGGTGCGCGGCAAGGTTTCGCTGTTCGAGGGACGTGGCGACTACCAGCTGATTCTCGACACCGTCGAGCCCGCCGGTGATGGCGCGCTGCGCCTGGCTTTCGAGGCCCTGAAGGATAAGCTCGGTGCCGAGGGACTGTTCAGCACCGAACGAAAGAAGCCACTGCCGGCTCACCCGCAGCGCATCGGCATCATCACCTCGCCCACTGGCGCGGTGATCCGCGACATCATCAGTGTGTTCGGCCGCCGTGCCCCGCAGGTGGAGCTGAACCTGATCCCTACGGCTGTACAGGGCCGCGAAGCCATCGCGCAGATCGTACGCGCCATCCGCCTGGCCGACAGCCTCGGCTTCGATGCGCTGATTCTGGCGCGTGGTGGTGGTTCGCTGGAAGACCTGTGGTGTTTCAACGAGGAAGCCGTGGCGCGTGCCGTGGCCGCCTGCGTCACGCCAATTGTCAGCGCCGTGGGCCATGAAACCGACGTGTCGATCAGCGACTTCGTGGCTGACGTGCGCGCGCCCACCCCGTCGGCTGCCGCCGAGCTGCTGGCCCCTGACAACAGCGGCCTTCGGCAACGCCTGGATGGCCTGCAACGGCGCCTGCTGCTGCGCATGCAGAACCGCCTGACCCACGACCGCCTGCGCCTGGAGTCACTCACCCGCCGCCTGCGTCACCCAGGCGAGCGTTTGCGCCAGCAGGCTCAACGCCTGGACGACCTGGACATGCGCCTGCGTCGCGCGTTCATGCTCAACCTCAACCAGCGCCGCGAACGCCTGGCACGCCTGGACGCCCGCCTGGCCGCGCAGCATCCGGGGCGTAACCTGAAACTGCTGAACCAGCGCCTGGACAGCCTGGCCGAGCGCCTGCCACGGGCCATGCGTGAGGTGCTCAAGGACCGTCGCCAGCGGTTCCAGGCCCAGTTGCAGACACTGCAGGTGGTCAGTCCGCTGGCCACCCTGGCCCGCGGATACAGCATTTTGCTGGATGAACAAGGCCAGGCCATTCGCAGCGCGGAACAGACCCGCAACGGCCAACGCCTGACCGCCCGCCTGAACGAAGGCGAGCTGCTGGTGCGGGTCGAAGACAACCACCTGACCCCGGTCACCCTCTCACTACTGGACTGACACATGCCCCGCGTGCTCGCGCCCCTGCTTGCCCTTTCCCTGTTGCTGCTGGCCGGCGGCGCCCAGGCCAGCTACATCACCCGCACACTGAACAAACCGGTACCTGGCGGTGTGGCAGTCGTCGACCTGGGCCCCGCCGCCAACGCACCCAGCGCCCGTTTCGACGGCAAACCGGTGCTGGTGGTGAAGGAGCAGGACAACTGGTTGGCCATCGTCGGCATCCCGCTGACCCAGAAGCCCGGCACCGCAGTGCTGAACCAGGGCGGGCGCACCCTGCCTTTCAGCGTAGGCAGCAAGACGTACCCTGAGCAGCGCATCACCCTGAAGAACACGCGCCAGGTCAACCCGAACCCGGCCGACCTCAAGCGCATCGACCGTGAACTGGCCGAGCAGATCAAGGCCTACCGCAGCTTCAGCCCTAACCTGCCGAGCAACCTGGTTCTCGACAAGCCGGTCAACGGCCCGCTGTCGAGCAAGTTCGGCGTGCGCCGCTTCTTCAACGGCGAAGAACGCAACCCGCATGCGGGGCTAGATTTTGCGGTGCCGGCAGGCACGCCGATCAAGACACCCGCCAATGGCAAAGTGATTCTGGTGGGGGACTATTTCTTCAACGGCCGCACGGTGTTCGTCGACCATGGGCAGGGCTTTATCAGCATGTTCTGCCACATGTCGAAAATCGATGTGCAGGTGGGCCAGCAACTGCGTCGTGGCGAGGTGGTCGGACGCGTGGGCTCGACCGGGCGGGCTACCGGGCCGCACATGCACTGGAACGTCAGCCTGAACGATGCGCGGGTGGACCCGGCGATTTTCATTGGCGCGTTCCAGCCCTGAAACTGCGGCGCCTGCTTCGCGGGCACGCCCGCTCCCACAGGTACAGCGAAGCCTTCAGACACAGCTCAATACTTGTGGGAGCGAAGCCTTCAGACACAGCTCAATACTTGTGGGAGCGGGCATGCCCGCGAAGAGGCCAGCGCAGTCGACAGCAGTTCAACTGTGTTGCGCCATCGAAAAATACTGCGCAAAAATCAATAAGCACCCAGCAGATTCAAGCCATAAAATCTCGCCTAATTACTTTTTTTAAGCATTCCTCTCAATTTTTCCCGAACGCTTGCCATCCCCCACCCCACTGGTTAAGTTTGAAGGCATGAAAACCTTCAGCACCCTCATCCTGCTCCGACAACATCGCAGCCTCTGCCTGGTCAGCGCCCGACTACCAGGCTGAATCGCGTCGCCTCGCCTCTTCATATCGTTATCGCTCGGCAGGCCCGATCTCGGCCGCACACAAAAGGATTGCTTCCATGACCATGCTCAAAGACCCTTCGAAGAAATACCGCGCTTTCCCGACCATCGACCTGCCTGACCGTACCTGGCCGTCGAAGACCATCACCCAGGCACCTATCTGGTGCAGTTCCGACCTGCGTGACGGCAACCAGTCGCTGATAGAGCCGATGGACTCGGAGAAGAAACTGCGCTTCTGGAAGACCTTGGTGCAGGTTGGCGTGAAGGAGATCGAAGCCTCGTTCCCGTCTGCCTCGCAAACCGATTTCGACTTTGTGCGCACCCTGATCCAGGACGGCCACATCCCGGATGACACCACCATCCAGGTGCTCACCCAGGCACGTGAAGACCTGATTGCCCGCACCTTCGAATCGCTGCGCGGTGCGAAGAAGGCCATCGTCCACCTGTACAACGCCACCAGCCCGTCGTTCCGCCGCATCGTCTTCAATCAGGACAAGCAAGGCGTGAAGGACATCGCGGTGAACGCGGCCAAGCTGTTCGTCAAGTACGCCGCTCAGCAGCCGGAAACCCAGTGGACCTTCCAGTACTCGCCAGAAACCTTCAGCGCCACTGAAATGGAGTTCGCCAAGGAAGTCTGCGACGCGGTCATCGAGGTGTGGAACCCTACCCCTGAACACAAGATCATCCTCAACCTGCCGGCCACCGTGGAAGTGTCCACGCCAAATATTTACGCCGACCAGATCGAGTGGTTCTGCCGCAACGTCAGCCGCCGCGACAGCGTGATCATCAGCCTGCACTGCCACAACGACCGCGGCACCGGCATCGCTGCCACCGAACTGGGCCTCATGGCCGGCGCCGACCGTGCCGAAGGCTGCCTGTTCGGCAACGGCGAGCGTACCGGTAACGTCGACCTGGTGACCTTGGCACTGAACCTCTACACCCAGGGCATCGACCCGTTGCTTGACTTCTCCGACATCGACGGTGTGCGCAAGGTGGTCGAAGAGTGCAACCAGTTGCCAGTACACCCACGTCACCCGTATGTGGGCGACCTGGTCCATACCGCGTTCTCCGGCTCGCACCAGGACGCCATCCGCAAGGGCTTCGCCAAGCAGCAGGATGGGGAACTGTGGGAGGTGCCTTACCTGCCGATCGACCCGGCCGACATCGGCCGCAGCTACGAAGCGGTAATCCGCGTCAACAGCCAGTCGGGCAAAGGCGGTATTACCTACCTGCTCGAGCAGGAATATGGCATCAGCCTGCCGCGTCGCATGCAGATCGAATTCAGCCAGGTGGTGCAGGGTGAGACTGACCGCCTGGGCCTGGAAATGACCGCCCAGCAGATCTACAGCCTGCTGCACAAGGAATACCTCCAGGCCAACGCGCCATACGCACTGGTCAGCCATCGCCTGCAGGAAGAAAACGGCCACAGCGCTGTGGAAGTGGAAGTTGCCGGTGAAGGCGAAACCACCCTGCACTGGCGCGGCAAGGGCAACGGCGCCCTGGAAGCACTGGTGGCCGGCCTGCCGATTGCCGTGGAGATCATGGACTACAACGAGCATGCGATTGGTGCTGGCACCAACGCCAAGGCAGCTGCCTACATCGAACTGCGCGTGGCCGGTGGCCGCCCGGTGCATGGCGTGGGTATCGATGAGAACATCACCACGGCCAGCTTCAAGGCCCTGTTCAGCGCGCTGAACCGCTCGCTGAGCCAGCAGGAAGCAAAAGCGGCTTGATCAAACCACTACAGGCAGAAAGCCCGCTGGTTTAATGCGGGCTTTTTTCATTACGACGTTAATCAAAATACCGAGAAATCAAAAGTCCAGCGTCTGGCACCTGGCGCTTTCTCAAATTGATTGAACAAGACCGCTTGGTTAACCTGACTCCAGGTCAGAGGCTTTATTGATTTTTCATTCCTGACCGGAACAAGCTGATCGCAAACCACCGATGAAAGCATCGTGATGTCCTGCCGCACCAGCCGCCCATCGTCATTGAATATATCTGAGCTCTTGGTATAGGGTACGTATCCAGCAAGCACGCCAGCGGATGTCATGTGGTGCGCGTAGACCATGTGCACTTGATACACCATGATGGTCCCATCGCCCTTCACTCTCAATGAGCGCTTGGTTGACTCCGAACCGCTCACCGTTTCAGAAACCGAAAACATGGCAGTGAGTTCAGCGTTCGCATTCGCCGGGCCGAAGTCAGCAGAGAAGCCTACCTTAAACTCGACGCCTTGGGAGAAACTCTTGCTGAAGCCCTCGCAAACTACCACTTCGCGCTCGTGTTCCGTTTGCACATTGGATCGTATCGTGGCCACATGTTGCAGATAAGCAAAGACTGGCCGCGTGTAAGTGGCCCAGTCATAGTTACCACACCTGACATCACCGTAGGTGGTATCGGCATCCACCCAGCAACCGGCATGCAACTGATCACCTATCAGGTACTGCTCGATTTCGAAAGACCCTCTTTTCAGGGGGTACCGGCTGATTTCATTCATCAAATCGCTCATTGAATATGACCTCATCCACTCAATATTGCAGGAAGCGGTTGCTGGCCGCCTGATCATTAAAACTCCAGCCGGCGTCACCCGCTGCGCCATAAGCAAGATTGAATATCAGGTGATATAACGCCTGTCGTGATATTGGCGCTTTGGTGTTATCCGAACCATGTCCTACCCACATCAGGTCTGTGGCCACGGAAGAAAGGAAGAAAACGCCTTTGTTGTCGCCTTGCACACGCACGGGCTGTACCTTGAACAGCTCAGAGCACTGGGCATCGCCCTGTTTTACCCAATGCGCATAGACCAGTTTCAACTGGTAGGCCACATAGCATTCAGCTCCCGCTACGCGCACGGTATGCCCAACCGATGATAACGGCCGCCACTCTTCGGCAGAGCAGCCGGAGAGCAGATCTGACTTTACGCTTACCAGCCCAATTCCACTCGGCGCAGAAAAGCCTTCGGCATCATGTGCAAACCAGACCTCATGCCCACTGGCACGGGACAGATCAATTTCACAGTCTCCAGCACTTAATGTTTTATAGGTGCCCACGTAGTCGAAGTAGGCGAAAACCGGGCGGGTCAATACCTTCTTTTTTCCTGAAGGAAACCCAAACCCACCGTAGACGGTTTCACCTTCTATCCAACATCCAGGATGAAACTCGTCCGTGCTGAGCAGGTACCTTTCAATCAGGTATGAACCGTTTAAAACGGGGAACGCATCGGGTGACAAACGCTCGAAGCCTGTCATCGCACACCTCTGAACAATAGTTGAAGGCGTGAGACTATTAACTGTTGAGTTCTGCGCCTAGGCGCTCATGTTTCCTCACCAGGAAGTGTTTATGGGGGCGTGATCACGTATTGAGGGCCGGCACGTCAGCCGTCAGGTGGCAAAGCAGACAACGAAATCAACGGATAAAAAAAGGGGCGCCGACCAAGCGCCCCATAAGCCGTAAAGCACACAACTGATTCAGTTGGCGTCCAGCAGTGCCATTGCCTCGGCACTGCACGCTTCGATCCGCGCCCAGTCACCGTTCTTGATCCAGCTGCTGTCGAGCATCCAGGTTCCCCCCACGCACATCACGTTTGGCAGTGCCATGTAGTTGCGCACGTTGGCCGGGTTTACACCACCGGTAGGACAAAAACGAATGTCGCCGAACGGGCCACCAAAGGCCTTGATCGCCGCTACGCCGCCGCTGATTTCCGCCGGGAACAACTTGAACCGGCGGTAGCCCAGGGCATAGCCCATCATGATTTCGGACGGCGTGCTGATGCCCGGCAACAGCGGGATTTCGCTGTCCACGCCAGCCTCGAGAATATCCTGGGTAATGCCAGGGGTAACGACGAACTGCGCGCCCGCAGCTTCAACCGCCGCGAACATGCTGCGGTCGAGCACGGTACCGGCACCGACACACAGCTCCGGGCGCTGCTCACGCAGCACTTGAATGGCCTTGAGGCCATGCTGTGAGCGCAGGGTCACTTCCAGGGTACGGATACCGCCAGCGGCCAAGGCGTCAGCCAGCGGCAGGATGTCTTCCTCACGAGCAATGGTGATTACCGGCAGGATGCGCGCCTTTTTGCAAATGGCGTCGATCCGCGCGGCTTTATCAGCCATCGAGAGCTTGGGCTGTGGGCGTTCAAGGGTGGTCATGACTGTGGATCCTTGGCTCATGGGCACCAGTAGATGTCCAGGGGGTCGTGAAGAAAAGCGCGAATCGGCATTTCAGTAAGGTCATTGCCCGCCAGCGCGGCGCGCAGGGTAGCGAGTTTGCTCTGGCCTTGCACAGACAGCGCGATGAAGGCCGCGCTGGCCAGCAGCGAACGGGTCATCGACAGGCGCTGGTGCGGCACGCTCGGCGCCAGCAATGGCAGGCAGCGGCGCGGGCCGGCCGGGTCCAGGCCTGCTTCCAGGTTGGGACTGGCGGGGAACAGCGAGGCGGTATGGCCATCATCGCCCATGCCCAGCACCAGCACGTCGATCGGCGGTAGCTCGGCCAAGGCCTGGTCAGCTTTGAGCGCAGCTGCATCAAGGTTCTCCGCCTGCTGGTACAGGCCAACGAAGCGGGCCTTGGCCGCTGCGCCCTTCAACAGGTGGCGGGCCAGCAGGCCGGCATTGCTGTCAACGTGCTCCACTGGCACCCAGCGCTCATCAGCCAGGCTGACGATGACCTTGGCCCAGTCCAGCTGCTCGCTGGCCAGCTTCTCCAGGAACGGCACCGGGCTGCGGCCGCCAGACAACACCACACAGGCCTGCCCCTTGGCGGCAATCGCGGCGCGCAGGCGCTCAGCCACATCATGAGCCAAGGACACGGACAGTGCCTTGGCATCCGCCAGTTCATGAGCCTTCACGGCCGCTGGCAGTTTCAATTCAGATATCCCCATACCACGCCCTCCCATCGCGTGTGATCAGTGCAATCGAGCTCATCGGCCCCCAGGAGCCCGCCGCGTATGGCTTGGGCGCATCGCCCGCATTACGCCAGCCGGCGATCAACTGGTCGCACCACTTCCAGGCGTACTCGATTTCGTCCTTGCGCACGAACAGGTTCTGGTTGCCACGCATCACTTCGAGCAACAGCCGCTCGTAGGCATCCGGAATTCGTGCACTACGCCAGGCATCGGAAAAATTCAGCTGCAATGGGCCACTGCGCAGTTGCATGCCCTTGTCCAGGCCCTGCTCCTTGGTCATCACCCGTAAAGAAATGCCTTCGTCCGGTTGCAGGCGGATGATCAGCTTATTACCGATCTGCAAACGCTGTTCCGGGGCGAAGATGTAGTGCGGCGTTTCCTTGAAGTGAATGACGATCTGCGACAGCTTTTGCGGCATGCGCTTGCCGGTTCGCAGGTAGAACGGCACGCCCGACCAGCGCCAGTTACGGATGTCGGCACGCAGGGCGACGAAGGTTTCGGTGTTGCTCTGGCCGTTGGCGTTGTCTTCTTCCAGGTAACCCGGCACCGGTTTGCCTTCGCTGTAGCCGGCAATGTACTGGCCACGCACCACACTGGTGCTCAAACCGTCACCAGTGATCGGTGCCAGGGCTTTAAGCACTTTCACCTTCTCGTCGCGGATGGCATCGGCGGACAGTTCGCTGGGCGGGTCCATGGCGATCAGGCACAGCAACTGCAGCAGGTGATTCTGAATCATGTCGCGCAGTTGGCCGGCCTTGTCGAAATAACCCCAACGGCCCTCGATACCGACCTTTTCCGCGACGGTAATCTCCACATGGGAGATGGAGTTCTGGTTCCATTGGGTTTCGAACAGGCTATTGGCGAAGCGCAGGGCAATCAGGTTCTGCACCGTCTCTTTGCCCAGGTAGTGGTCAATGCGGTAAACCCGGCTTTCAGGGAAGAACCGCGCCACGGCATCGTTGACCCGGCGCGACGACTCCAGGTCGTGGCCAATCGGTTTCTCGAGCACTACCCGGGTGCGCGCAGCCAGCCCGACCTTGTCGAGGTTTTCGCAGATGGCCCCATACACCGCCGCCGCCGTGGCGAAGTAGGCGATCAGCGGCAGCTCACCGGGTAGTTGCTCGGCCAGGACCTGATAGCCCTCGGGCTGAAGGAAGTCCAGATGCTGGTAATTCAGGCGGGCGAGGAAGCGCCCCAGCGCGGCAGGCTCGATATCTGCCTCGGGCACGTGCCGACGCAGGTGGGCTTCGATGCTGTCCAGGTGCTCCTGCGCACTGCCGACCTCACGGGCGAGGGCCAGCAGGCGGGTGTCCGGGTGCAACAGGTTGGCCCGGTCGAGCTGGTAGAGCGCAGGAAACAGCTTGCGCAATGCCAGGTCGCCGAGGGCGCCAAACAGGGCAAAGGTGCAAGGTTCGACACTGATTGCAGCCATGATGTTGGTTCTTTCCTAAAGTTGGTCTAGGAATACCGCTTTCACACACGGTTTTCAAGGGATAATGTAGTAAAAACCACAACATTACACACAAGTGTTACAGACAAGTGGTACGCCAACCGCACCGACAGTACGATAGACGACCGTGCAAAAAGCCTGCTGCTCCCACAGCCGGCTGTCTTCCCGACCCAAGGACACACCCATGGACCGCGTGCGAAACCTCCTGGAACAGATCCAGGGCCGCCTCGACGAGCTGAACAAGGCCGAACGCAAAGTCGCCGAAGTCATCCTGCTCAACCCGCAACAAGCCACCCGTTTCAGCATCGCTGCGCTGGCCCAGGCGGCCAAGGTCAGCGAACCGACCGTCAACCGCTTCTGCCGCTCGTTCGGCGTCAGCGGCTACCCCGAGCTGAAGCTGCAACTGGCGCAGAGCCTGGCCAGTGGGGCTGCGTATGTCAGCCGCGCAGTGGAGGCCGACGATGACCCGGCCGCCTATACCCAGAAGATCTTCGCCAGCGCCATCGCCTCGCTTGACAGCGCCTGCCAGCAACTGGACCCGCAACAGGTCAGCCGCGCCGTGGACATGATGATCCAGGCCCGGCAGATCCACTTCTTCGGCCTCGGTGCCTCGGCCCCGGTGGCCCTGGATGCGCAGCACAAGTTCTTCCGCTTCAACCTGGCCGTGTCGGCCCACGCCGATGTGCTGATGCAACGCATGCTGGCCTCGGTCGCCCACACCGGCGATCTGTTCGTGATCATTTCCTACACCGGGCGCACCCGCGAACTGGTCGAAGTGGCGCGCCTGGCACGTGAAAACGGCGCTTCGGTGCTTGGCCTGACCGCCGCGGGCTCGCCACTGGCCAATGCCTGCAGCCTGAGCCTGCACATTCCGCTGCCGGAAGATACCGACATCTACATGCCGATGACCTCGCGGATCATCCAGCTGACCGTGCTCGATGTACTGGCCACCGGCATGACCCTGCGCCGCGGCGTGGACTTCCAGCCCCACCTGCGCAAGATCAAGGAAAGCCTCAACGCCAGCCGCTACCCGATCGAGGACGACGAACTCAACTGAGCCGGTGCGCCTGCAAACGCAGGTGCGCACGCTGTCCAGGCGCCAGGCTCAGGCCTTCGCCACTGCCGCTGGTCGCCTCGACGCAGACAAAACGCTGCGACTCGCGGCCAGTCACCCCCATCAGCGGGCGATTGCCAGGGTGCCAGACCACGGTGTCGTCGCTGTCACCGGTATCGATGCACAGCTCGCGCTGCCAGGCCGGGTCCTGCAATTGCACCCGTGGCGTGCCGGGGTAGACCTTCTGGCAGCCGCCCTTGAGCTTCAGCGCGCCATCTTCACGGCAAGCCTGGCGGTTGAGGCGGTCGTAGCCCTCAATATCTTCCAACCCAGACAGCGCTATCTCGGACACGTCGCTGATGCGCCAGTACGCCAGCAGCGCATGGCTCAACTGGCAGGGTTCGCTGTCCTGATGCTCGGTGCTCAGGCTCAGTTCCATGCGGCTACCCAGCCGGGCGTGCAGGTCGACCTGCCAGTCGCACAGGTCCAGCCGCCATTTCAAGGTCACGCCCTCCTCGTCCTCACGGCTGTCCACCAGCTTCCAGTCCAGCAGCCGCGCCCAACCGTGGGCCGGCCACAGGTCTTCGCTGGGATGACGTCCATACCAGGGCCAGCACACCGGCACACCACCCCGGATCGCCCCAACCTGCGGCCACTGTTCGGCGCACCACAGCCACGGCCGTTCACCCGCTGGTTGAAAGTGCAACAACTGCGCGCCCTGGCGGCTGAACACCGCCTGGCAACGGGGGTGATCGATGATCAGGACATCGCGCTGCTGATAACGCTCCCACTCGAATGTCGGCCGGGGCCGCTGCGAGGAAAAGAAGCGATGGAGCGGATGTTCGGGCATGGTTCAGAGCTCTTGTTGTTTGAGATAGCGCTGTCTCGGCCTATCCCCAACACCCACTGCAGACCAGTGGGTGCCGGGAACCGAAAATGGATTGGCGTAAATTTACAACAAGTTGCCTCAGAATGACGACTGAATCTTCAAGCCAGCGACCAGCGCGTTATCCACCTCGTCCACCCCGCCAGGGCTCTTGATGTACTGCAGGTTGGGCCTCACGGTCAGCCAGTTGGTGACGTGGAAGCCGTAGTAGAGCTCTGCGTTGTATTCGGTACGCTGCAGCGGTACGAAACCAGGGTTGTCGTAATCGTTGATGCCGCTCTGTGCGTTGAGCAGTTCGGCGCGCTTCTTCACGTCGTCATTCACATGAATTCGCGCCACGCCGAAGCCGATGTCATCCTTGGGCCGGGCGTCGAAAGCGCCTTTGTAGACCAGCCCCACCTGTTGGTAGTTGTCGACCACGTTGGTGGCCTTGTCGTGCACGGTGAAGTTGGCGAACAGGCTGAGGCCCCGGTTGACGTCGCCGCCATGGGCAGTGACCTGCTGCTGCGCCACCACCCACCATCCGTGCTTGCTGGAATGGGACTTGAAGGCCTCACCGGTCAGCGCCTGCGGGTTGCCGTTGACATCGTCGTACACATCGTCAGCCTTGGCCGTGCTGTAGTAGTAGCCTAGGCGGTACTCGCCTGGCAGGCCATTGACCTTGGGCGACCACACCGCTTCCACCGGCAAGATCGCTCCCTTGGTACCGCTACCGCTCAGCTTGAAGCCGTTGCCGGTTTCCAGGTTGGAGGGGTTCTGCTCGAAGGCCCCGACCTGCACAAAGAACGCCGGGGTGATGTTGTACTTCACCCGCAGCGCCCACTGGCTGACCGGCCAGTTGTACCAGATACCGCCCACCCAGTTGCCCACCTGCGAGCCGCAGAAGGCCAGGTTCTGGAAGTCGCAAGGGAAGCTGTTGAAGTCCTCCCCCTCGCCAAAACGGCCAAATTTCACGTCAAGCGCGCCGTCGAAGTACTTCTGCTTGATCCACATCTGGGTCAGGCGCCAGGTCTGGCCACGGCCCCACACCTCCTGCACCGAGCTGAACTGCCCGGCGCGCGGGTCGCTGATGCGGTCGTTGGACAGGTTGCGACCGCTTCGCTCGGTGATTGCCAGCTTGAACTCGGCATCATGCCAGCCCAGTATCTTCTGCAAGTCCAGATGCGCGCCGAGGGCGAACTGGTCGCTGTAGCGTGCTGTCTTGTCGTCGTTGTAGCCGCCATGCAGGTTGCCAGCCACCTCACCCACATAATCGAGGGTGAAGTCATAGCCCTTGTCCAGCAGCTCGGTCCGGGTGCCGCCCCAGTCGCCGGTCATCCATTTGGATTCGCTGGAAAAAGCCTCGGCAGCCTGTGTACCGCTGCTGCCTACAAGTGCAAGCAGAGCCAGCGATCCCAGTGTCTTGATGCGTTTGCGCTGTTCCATCCCTTTGCGTCCTCTTTTTCTTATTGATGGTGTAGACGATTCAACGGCCTTTGAAGTGAGCCACGTTGTCCTTTGCGGTTGCGCCAGTGCTGGCCAGGTGCAGGCGCTCGCCATTGGCAGCGTCGAACAGCAGCACCCGGGCCGGGTCGAATTGCAGGTTGAGGGTGTCACCCACCCGGCACGCCACATCTGGCGCCAGGCGGCAGCACACCTTGGTCTGGTTGAGCGTGACGAACACCAGCAGGTCCGGCCCGGTGGGCTCTGTGACCTGCACCTCGGCGCGGATAGCCGGCAAACCATTGCCGTCAGCAGCGCCCAGGGCAATCTGCTCAGGGCGGATGCCGAGGATGATCTCGCGCCCCTCAAGCGCGTCAGCAGCCCCCCCCAAGGGCAGCTCGCAGCGCGCCTGGCCGCTGTCGAGCAACGCCAGCAAGCGGCCGTCCTGCCTGGCCAGACGCACCGGAATGAAGTTCATTGGTGGCGAACCGATGAAGCTGGCCACGAACTGGTTGGCCGGGTCGTTGTAGATCTGCTGCGGGGTGCCGAACTGCTGGATGATGCCGTCCTTCATCACCGCCACCTTGTCGCCCAGGGTCATGGCCTCGATCTGGTCATGGGTGACGTACACCGTGGTGGTCTTCAGGCGCTGGTGCATCAACTTCATTTCGGTGCGCATTTCGACCCGCAGCTTGGCATCGAGGTTGGACAGGGGTTCATCGAACAGGTAGATCTTGGGTCGCCGCGCCAGTGCCCGGCCCATGGCCACGCGCTGCTGCTGGCCGCCGGACAGCTGCGCCGGCTTGCGCGCCAGCAAGTGTTCGATCTGCAGCAACTTGGCAACCCGCGCCACTTCCTCATCGATGGCGGCCTGGGGCAGCTTGCGGATCTTCAGGCCAAATTCGATGTTCTCGCGCACGCTCATGGTCGGGTACAGCGCATAGGACTGGAACACCATGGCGATATCGCGGTCCTTGGGGCTCATGCCACTGACGTCCTGCTCGTCAATGAGGATGGCGCCGCCGGTGATCTGCTCCAGGCCGGCGATACAGTTCATCAGGGTCGACTTGCCGCAGCCCGACGGGCCCACCAGGATCAGGAACTCGCCGTCCTTGATCGACAGCTGGATGTCCTTGAGGGTATCCGGCAGGCCGCTGCCGTAGGTCTTGTTCACATTGCGAAGTTCGAGCGTTGCCATGGCTTACCCCTTGACCGCGCCGGCCGTCAGCCCGCGCACGAAATATTTGCCTGCCACCACGTAGACCAGCAGGGTTGGCAGGCCAGCGATCATTGCTGCCGCCATGTCGACGTTGTATTCCTTGGCCCCGGTACTGGTATTGACCAGATTGTTCAGGGCTACGGTAATCGGTTGCGAGTCGCCGCTGGAGAACACCACGCCGAACAGGAAGTCGTTCCAGATCTGGGTGAACTGCCAGATCAGGCAGACCATGATGATCGGCGTGGACATCGGCAGGATGATGCGGCGGAAGATGGTGAAGAACCCGGCGCCGTCCAACCGTGCGGCCTTGACCAATGCGTCGGGGATGCTCACGTAGAAGTTGCGGAAGAACAGCGTGGTGAAGGCCAGGCCGTAGACCACATGCACCAGCACCAGGCCACCGGTGGTGCTGGCCAGGCCAAGCTTGCCGAGGGTGAACGAGGCCGGCAGCAGCACAGTCTGGAACGGCAGGAAACAGCCGAACAGCAGCAGGCCGAAGAACAGTTGCGAACCTCGGAAGCGCCACATCGACAGCACATAGCCGTTCAGTGCACCAATCGCGGTGGAGATCAGCACCGCGGGCACGGTGATCATGATCGAGTTCCAGAAGTAACCGCTGACCGCTCCCCAGGCCTTGACCCAGCCTATGCCGGTAATCACTGCAGGCCAGCTCAGCAGGTTGCCGGTGCTGATGTCTTCGGGGGTCTTGAAGCTGGTCAGCAGCATCACCACCAGCGGTACCAGATACAGCAGCACGGCGATCAGCAACACGGCATGGATGGCCATACGGCTGAGGCTGAACACCGGCTTGTCGACAGGACTATGCATGGCGTTTGCTCCGCAGCTCCGAGTACAGGTAAGGCACGAGGATCGCCAGGATTGCCCCGAGCATCAGGATGGCGCTGGCCGAGCCCATGCCCATCTGGCCGCGGCTGAAGGTGAACGAGTACATGAACATTGCCGGCAGGTCGGAGGAGTAACCCGGGCCGCCGGCCGTCATTGCCGCCACCAGGTCGAAGCTCTTGATGGCAATGTGCGAGAGGATCATCAGCGCGCTGAAGAACACCGGGCGCAGGCTGGGCAGCACCACGGTCCAGTAGATGCGCGGCAGGCTGGCGCCATCCATCTGCGCAGCGCGGATGATCGACGGGTCAACGCCACGCAAGCCGGCAAGGAACATGGCCATGATGAAGCCCGAAGCCTGCCACACGGCCGCGATCACCAGGCAATACACCACCCGGTCGGGATCGATCAGCCAGTCCAGGCGAAAACCCTCCCAGCCCCAGTCACGCAACAACTTGTCCAGGCCCATGCCGGGGTTGAGCAGCCACTTCCAGGCCGTGCCGGTGACGATCATCGACAGTGCCATGGGGTACAGGTAGATAGTGCGGATGAAGCCCTCGCGACGGATGCGCTGGTCGAGCAACACCGCCAGCAACACACCGATGGCCAGGCTGATGGCGATGAACAGGCCGCCGAACAGAAGCAGGTTCTTGCTCGCCACCCACCAGCGGTCGTTGTCGAACAGACGGGCGTATTGCGCAAGGCCCGCCCACTTGTAGGTAGGCAGAAAGGTCGAGGTGGTGAAGGACAGCACGAAGGTCCAGAGGATGTAGCCGTAGAAGCCCACCAGGACGATGAACATGCTGGGTGCCAGCACCAGCTTGGGCAGCCAGCGCTGAAGCGCGTCCAGGGGTGAGGCCCGCAGTTGGGCGGTGGTCGTAGTCATGTCTTGGATCCCGAGGTAGTGGCGGTGCTACGCACCGCTTCGCGGGCAAGCCCGCTCCCACAGGTCCGGCGTCATGACCAGGAACAGTGGTGAGCAGGGCCCATCTGGGAGCGGGCGTGCCCGCGAACAGCCGTTACTGGGCAGCCTTGATCGCCGCCGCCAGCTTCTTCGCCGCATCGGCCGGGTCGGCCTTGGGGTCGTTGATGTAGTTGGTCACCACATCGAAGAACGCACCCTGCACAGCCAGCGTGGTGGCCATGTTGTGCGCCATGCTCGGCTGCAGGCCGCCGGTCTTGGCATCGGCAAGGAAGTCCTTGGCGGAGGTTTGCGCGCAGGCATCGAAACCGTGCTTGCCCATGTCGGCGAGCATGTCGTTACGCACCGGGATCGACCCTTTGTTGATGCTGAAGACCTTCTGGAAGTCCTCCCCCAGCACTTTGCGCGCGATGTCCTGCTGCCCGGCAGAGGTGCCGGCGTTGTTCTGTTTGAACACCACCAGCGAGTCGATGTTGTACAGGAAGGCCTTGTCGGTACCGGGGAACGGCACGCACTGGTAATCCTTGCCGGCGGTTTTCTTCGCCAGGGTCCATTCGCTCTTGGCCCAGTCGCCCATGATCTGCATGCCGGCCTTGCCGTTGATGACCTTGGCGGCTTCCAGGTTCCAGTCCTGGCCCTTGCCGTCCGGGTCCATGTAGGTGGCGACCTTTTTCAGCTCGGTCAGCGCCTTGACCATCTGCGGCCCGGTCAGCGTTGCACTGTCAAGGTCGACCAAGGCCTTCTTGTAGCCATCGACGCCCATCACCGACAGCACCACGCTTTCGAATACGGTGCTGTCCTGCCAGGGTTGGCCACCATGAGCCAGCGGGATGAAGCCGGCCGCCTTGAGCTTGTCGGCGGCGGCGTAGAATTCGTCGAGGGTGGTAGGCGCCTTGTCGATGCCGGCTTTTTTGAACACCTCGGGGTTGATCCACAACCAGTTGATGCGGTGGATGTTCACCGGTACAGCAACGTAATCACCGTCGTACTTCACGGTGTCGGCCACTTTCTTGTCGAGCAGCGAGTCCCACTTTTCGGCCTTGGCCACATCCTTGAGCACATCGGCATCAAGCAAGCCGGTGGCCGCCCAGTCCTGGATGTCGGGGCCTTTGATCTGCGCGACACCGGGCGGGTTGCCTGCGACGGCGCGGCTTTTCAGCACGGTCATGGCCGTGGCACCACCACCACCGGCAACAGCGCCGTCCTTCCAGGTGAAGCCGTCTTTCTCGACCTGCGCCTTGAGCACATCGACCGCCGCCTTTTCACCGCCAGAGGTCCACCAGTGCACGACCTCGACACTGCCTTTGGATTCGGCAGCCGAAGCCCCCAAAGGAAGTAAAGAAGCCAGAGAGATTGCGGCAGCGAGACGGAGCGTGGAATTCATCGGAGCACCTTTCTTGTTGTTATGCCGTGCAAGTCGATCGCTTGCGTAGCATGAAGTCTAAACAGCGTGCCCGCCTCGTCAGGTAACGAAGCGATGCGTGAATGTCATCATCTGGTTACATAGCTGGAGCTGGCCAGGTTGCTGGCCAGGCTGGGTGCCAGCGGCAAGCCTGGCAGCAGCAGCGCCTGGTAGGCGTGGTAGAGGTCGGGTTTGCCCGGCCAGATGGTCCCCGCTGGCCGGTTGCGGGCATCGAGTTCGTGGTGCCAGCTGCCAGCGACAGGGTCGATGAAATGGTTGGCGATAAAGCCCCAGCAGTTGCGGTACCACTGCTCGTACTGAGCTTCGCCGGTGCGCTGCAACAAGGCTGCTGCTGCGGCACAAGCTTCGGCGTGCACCCAGTGCAGGCGTGCATGCACCACCGGGCGATTGGCCCAGTCCAGGGTGTAGACGAAACCTGCAGCGCCATCGACGTTCCAGGCATGCTGGCAGGCGGCATCGAACAATCTGCAGGCACTGTCTGGAAGCCACTGCGGGGCGAGCAACCCGGCCCGTTGCAGGCTGGCCTCCAGGTGCAACAGGAGCCGTGCCCACTCCATGGCATGCCCGGGCGTAGTGCCATAGGGCCGGAAGTGGTCGGCGGGGTGCTCGCGGTTGTAATCCGGCAGCGGCTGCCAATGGGCGTCGAAATGTTCGATGACCCGATAACCGTTGGCGGCGGCATGGGTATGGATAATGCGCTCAGCAATGCGCAAGGCGCGTTGCAGCCAAAGGCTGTTGCCGGTGGCATCGGCCAGGGCCAGGAATGCCTCGGTCGCGTGCATGTTGCTGTTGGCGCCACGGTATGGCTCAGGCAGTTGCCATGCGCGAGAGAAGGTCTCTCGAAGGGCACCCTTGGCTTCGCTCCAGAAGTGCGTTTCGATCACCTCGGTTGCATCGGCCAGCAACAGCTGGGCATCGGCTGCACCGGCCACCACTGCAGAGCTGGCGGCAAGGGCGACGAAGGCATGCAGGTAGGCGGCCTTGCCGCTGTCTTCCTGGCCGCCGGGGTGGGCGAACCAGCCACCGTAGCTGGCGTCCTGCATGGCCCCACGCAGGGCAGCCACACCGTGTTCGGCATAGGCCAGGCTGCCGGGAATGCCCTGCAGATGGGCCAGGGCGAAGCAGTGGGTCATTCGCGCGGTGTTCATGGTTTCGGCGCAGGCGCCAGGAGCGAGCTGGCCTTTGGCATCCAGGTTGCCAAAGCCGTCAGGCAGTTTCGCAGCTTTGGCGAATGCCAGCAGGCGCTGTGCTTCGGCCAGGCGCCAGGCGGTATGGGCCGGGGCGTTGAGCCAGCTGGTGGGCGGCAGGTTGAGGGTGTTCATGGGCCAGCTTGATCCTTGCCAGTCGTTTGCGAATTCTAGCCAGCGGGGTCATGGCGGATGTCACGAAGGACGACGGGATTGTCACCGGTCAGTGACATTTGGGGTGCCTGTGCGGGCCTCTTCGCGGGTGAACCCGCTCCTACAACGGCCGAGTCAGGTTTGCGTCGCAGGAGCGGGTTCACC
>NZ_JBYSYE010000019.1:0-95835 GCF_058782925.1 Pseudomonas sp. FW305-E2
TAGGTCATCGTCAAGATTCATTTCGCAAAACCCCTATCTGCGCATGCAGGTAGGGGTTTTGTCTTTGTGGGCAAAAAGCATGGCCTGCCACTGCTTCTCTCTGTGGGTGGCGATACAAGGACTCTCCTGCAGGCCCTTTTCCTATGCAAGCCAACAGCCCATGGCTATCATGCCTGCCTTATTCCAAGTCGAGACTGGCATGCTGAAGTTGTTGAATCTCCTCAAGGACGGTCGGTTCCATTCCGGAGAAGCTCTGGGGGCAGCCCTAGGGGTGAGTCGCAGCGCAGTTTGGAAGCAGCTGCAGCATCTGGAAAGTGAGCTGAACCTCACCATTCACAAGGTTCGTGGGCGCGGTTACCAGTTGGCCGCGCCACTGGCTTTGCTTGAGGCGCAGGCAATCGCCGAGTTCGCCGTGGGCGAACAGTGGCCGGTATTCATCCACGAAACCATCGATTCGACCAATGCCGAAGGCTTGCGCCTTGCCAGTGAAGGACAGGCGGCTCCATTCCTGGTTCTAGCTGAGCGCCAGAGCGCCGGACGCGGTCGGCGTGGCCGGCAGTGGGTCAGCCCATTTGCTGAAAATCTCTATTACAGCCTGGTGCTGCGCGTCGATGGAGGCATGCGTCAGCTCGAGGGGTTGAGCTTGGTAGTGGGGTTGGCGGTCATGCGCACCTTGCAGGCGTTCGGTGTAAAGGATGTCGGGCTCAAATGGCCCAACGATGTGCTGGTGCGTGGGCAGAAAATCACCGGGATTCTCCTGGAGTTGGTGGGCGATCCTGCAGATGTCTGTCATGTGGTGCTAGGCATTGGTATCAATGTAAACATGCAGGTAAACGAACAGGTCGATCAGCAGTGGACCTCCATGCGGCGTGAGGTTGGTGCAGCCATAGATCGCAATCACTTGGTAGCGCTGCTCAGTCAGCAGCTACAGCACGAATTGGCGCGCCATCGCCGCTACGGCTTTGCTGCATTCCAGGAGGAGTGGGAGCAGGCGCACTTGTGGCAGGGGCGCAATGTATCGCTGGTTGCTGGTAGTACACGTATTGATGGCGTGGTTCTTGGCGTCGACGGGCAGGGTGGTTTGCGCCTTGAGGTGGACGGGATGGAAAAGAGCTTCAGTGGTGGTGAGCTCAGTTTGAGGTTGCGTGATGATTCTTGAGCTCGATTGCGGTAACAGCTTCATCAAGTGGCGGGTGATCCATGTCGCCGATGCTGTGATTGAAGGTGGTGGGATCGTCGATTCCGATCAGGCGCTGGTGGCCGAAGTGGCTGCGCTCGCTTCAGTGCGCCTTACGGGTTGCCGTATTGTCAGTGTGCGCAGCGAAGAAGAAACCGATGCGCTTTGCGCGTTGATTGCTCAGGCATTTGCCGTGCAGGCGAAGGTTGCCCACCCTGTCCGTGAAATGGCAGGTGTGCGCAATGGCTATGACGACTATCAGCGTCTGGGTATGGATCGTTGGCTGGCGGCGCTGGGGGCATTTCACCTGGCCAAGGGCGCGTGCCTGGTGATTGACCTGGGTACCGCGGCCAAAGCGGACTTCGTGTCTGCAGATGGCGAGCATCTGGGGGGCTACATCTGCCCGGGTATGCCATTGATGCGTAGCCAGCTGCGCACTCACACCCGTCGTATCCGCTATGACGATGCCTCCGCGGAGCGCGCATTGAACAGCTTGTCACCAGGTCGCTCGACTGTCGAAGCGGTGGAACGCGGTTGCGTATTGATGCTCCAGGGCTTTGCCTACACCCAGCTTGAGCAGGCTCGTGTGCTATGGGGTGAGGAGTTCACCGTGTTCCTCACTGGCGGTGATGCGCCGCTGGTGAGGGAGGCCCTGCCACAGGCGCGGGTCGTGCCTGACCTGGTTTTCGTTGGCCTGGCAATGGCCTGCCCATTGGATTGAGGTGCCTATGCGCTGGTTGTTTCTGCTGTTACTGGTGCTCAACGTCTTTTATTACGTATGGCATCAGCAGGAAGCCCCGCTGAAGGTCAAGGAAGTCGCCCCATTGTCGCTGTACAAGGGGAATCAGCAAGAAATCCGACTGTTGCGTGAGACAGGTGTGTCGGCACCGCCCAAGCGTCGTGATGAATGCCTGGTAGTCGGAGGCGTGAAGGGGCAGGAGCAGTTGGATGCGCTGCGTCAGCGCCTGCTGAGTCTGGATATTGCCACCTCGCCGGTGGCAGGACAGCTGCCTGGGGCGGATGGTCGCTGGCTCAAGGTTTCTCCGGAAAGCGAGCGTTTGTTGGACCAAACGGTGCTCTTGGCTCTTTCCAATGATTTCAAAGACTTAAAACATAAAATTATTTTCTGCCAAGGTATTGCAACTGGCGAATAGCTTGATAGAATGGCGCCCGCTTCACAGGGAACACCACTCAGGTGGTAGAGCTGGAAGCGGTGTCAAAGCAGCTAAGTTTCAGATTTGATTGAAAAAATTTGAAAAAACGCTTGACACTAGGACGGCAGACAAATAGAATGCCGGCCACATCTGGAGGGATTCCCGAGCGGTCAAAGGGGACGGACTGTAAATCCGTTGCGAGAGCTTCGAAGGTTCGAATCCTTCTCCCTCCACCAGTTTTAGCGAGAGCCGCAAGCTCCGCGGGTATAGTTTAGTGGTAGAACCTCAGCCTTCCAAGCTGATGATGCGGGTTCGATTCCCGCTACCCGCTCCAAGTTTGCCGGATTTTGCACAAAGTGTTTCGCTCTTGTAGCTCAGTTGGTAGAGCACACCCTTGGTAAGGGTGAGGTCAGCGGTTCAAGTCCGCTCAAGAGCTCCATATAAACAAGGCAGATATGAAAATATCTGCCTTTGTTTTATCAGCGCAAGACTATTTCTTCTGCGGAGGATTGTATCGATGGCTAAGGAAAAGTTTGATCGTTCCCTTCCCCACGTTAACGTCGGCACTATCGGCCACGTTGACCACGGTAAGACCACTCTGACCGCAGCTCTGACTCGCGTTTGCTCCGAAGTTTTCGGTTCGGCAATCGTTGAGTTCGACAAGATCGACTCGGCTCCGGAAGAAAAAGCGCGCGGTATCACCATCAACACCGCTCACGTTGAGTACAACTCGACCATTCGTCACTACGCTCACGTTGACTGCCCAGGTCACGCTGACTACGTGAAGAACATGATCACCGGTGCTGCCCAGATGGACGGCGCGATCCTGGTTTGCTCGGCCGCCGATGGTCCGATGCCACAAACCCGTGAGCACATCCTGCTGTCCCGTCAGGTGGGCGTTCCGTACATCGTGGTCTTCCTGAACAAGGCTGACCTGGTAGATGACGCTGAGCTGCTGGAACTGGTCGAGATGGAAGTTCGCGACCTGCTGTCCACCTATGACTTCCCAGGCGACGACACCCCGATCATCATCGGTTCGGCTCGTATGGCGCTGGAAGGCAAAGACGACAACGAAATGGGCACTACCGCTGTTAAGAAGCTGGTAGAAACTCTGGACAGCTACATTCCTGAGCCAGTTCGTGCTATCGACCAGCCGTTCCTGATGCCGATCGAAGACGTGTTCTCGATTTCGGGTCGTGGTACCGTTGTTACCGGTCGTATCGAGCGTGGTATCGTCCGCGTTCAGGATCCGCTGGAAATCGTTGGTCTGCGTGACACCACCACCACCACCTGCACCGGTGTTGAGATGTTCCGCAAGCTGCTGGACGAAGGTCGTGCTGGCGAGAACTGCGGCGTTCTGCTGCGTGGCACCAAGCGTGACGACGTTGAGCGTGGTCAGGTTCTGGTCAAGCCAGGTTCGGTCAAGCCGCACACCAAGTTCACCGCAGAAGTCTACGTCCTGTCGAAGGAAGAAGGCGGCCGTCACACGCCGTTCTTCAAAGGCTACCGTCCACAGTTCTACTTCCGTACCACTGACGTGACCGGTAACTGCGAACTGCCGGAAGGCGTTGAAATGGTAATGCCAGGTGACAACATTCAGATGACTGTTACCCTGATCAAGACCATCGCAATGGAAGACGGTCTGCGCTTCGCTATCCGTGAAGGCGGTCGTACCGTCGGCGCCGGTGTCGTAGCAAAAATTATTGAATAAGTAGTTGATTTACTTGATCAGGCCGGTATAATGGCCGGCCTGATACAGCGTTACAGGTCAGTAGCTCAATTGGCAGAGCGACGGTCTCCAAAACCGTAGGTTGGGGGTTCGATTCCCTCCTGACCTGCCATTTCACCTCGGTGTGATGGCTTTCTTCTTACAGGATCCTCCTCGATGACCCCCAAAACTGAAGCCCAAGAATCGCGTTTTGATCTGTTCAAGTGGCTGGCTGTAGTGGCTTTGGTGGTTGTTGGTGTCGTGGGTAATCAATATTACTCCGCCTCTCCAATTCTGTATCGCGTTCTTGTGCTTCTCGTCCTTGCTGCTGTCGCGGGCTTTGTAGCTCTGCAGACTGCGAAGGGCAAGTCGTTCTTTGCGTTGGCGAAGGAAGCTCGTACCGAGATTCGTAAAGTCGTGTGGCCGACCCGCCAGGAAACCACCCAGACCACGCTGATTGTCGTGGCTGTCGTGCTGGTTATGGCACTGCTGCTGTGGGGGCTCGACTCCCTGCTCGGCTGGGCGGTCTCCTTGATCGTTGGCTAAAGGTGTCCCGTGGCTAAGCGTTGGTATGTTGTGCATGCTTACTCGGGTTACGAGAAGCATGTAATGCGCTCCCTCATCGAGCGCGTCAAGCTGGCTGGCATGGAAGACGGTTTCGGCGAGATCTTGGTCCCGACCGAAGAAGTCGTCGAAATGCGCAACGGCCAGAAGCGCAAGAGTGAGCGTAAATTCTTCCCTGGCTATGTACTGGTCCAGATGGAGATGAATGAAGGGACTTGGCACTTGGTCAAGGATACCCCTCGCGTGATGGGCTTTATCGGCGGTACTGCTGACAAGCCTGCGCCGATTACCGATAAAGAAGCTGAGGCCATCCTGCGTCGCGTTGCCGACGGTAGCGATAAGCCGAAGCCCAAGACGCTGTTCGAGCCAGGTGAAGTGGTTCGAGTCATTGATGGTCCGTTCGCTGACTTCAATGGTAGTGTCGAAGAAGTTAACTACGAAAAGAGTCGCCTGCAGGTTGCGGTGCTCATTTTCGGTCGCTCTACTCCGGTGGAGCTCGAGTTCAGCCAGGTCGAAAAGGTCTAGGCGGACGAAGCATCCCATACCCCGCAGCCCTGTGTGCTGCGGGGTTTTGTCGTCACTGGGATAAAACGCAAGTCATCCGGGGAGCCATCAGGCGTTCGTACCCGATTTTGGAGTAGCTCATGGCTAAGAAGATTCAGGCTTACATCAAGCTGCAAGTTAAGGCCGGCCAGGCCAACCCAAGCCCACCCGTTGGTCCAGCTCTGGGTCAACATGGTGTGAACATCATGGAATTCTGCAAGGCCTTCAACGCCCGTACCCAGGGTCAAGAAGCCGGCCTGCCGACTCCAGTGATCATCACTGTCTACAGCGACCGTAGCTTCACCTTCGAGACCAAGAGCACCCCTGCCTCGGTTCTGCTGAAGAAAGCTGCTGGCCTGACCAGTGGTTCGGCTCGCCCGAACACCGTTAAAGTCGGTACCGTTACCCGTGCTCAGCTGGAAGACATCGCGAAAGCCAAACAGGCTGACCTGACTGCCGCTGACCTGGACGCTGCTGTACGCACCATCGCTGGCTCTGCCCGCAGCATGGGCCTGAACGTGGAGGGTGTGTAATGGCTAAGCTGACCAAACGCCAAAAGGCAATCGCCGAGAAAATCGAAGCAGGCAAGGCCTACAACTTCGAAGAAGCGGCAACTCTGCTGGCCTCGCTGCCTGCTGCCAAGTTCGTCGAGTCCTACGACATCGCCGTTAACCTCGGTGTTGACCCGCGTAAATCCGACCAGGTCGTACGTAGCGCTACCGTGCTGCCACACGGCACTGGCAAGACCGTTCGCGTTGCTGTCTTCACCCAGGGTCCAGCTGCTGAAGCTGCTCTGGCTGCCGGCGCTGATCGCGTAGGTATGGATGATCTGGCTGCCGAAATGAAAGGCGGCGACCTGAACTATGACGTCGTTATCGCATCGCCTGATGCCATGCGCGTTGTAGGTCAGCTGGGTCAGGTTCTGGGTCCTCGCGGCCTGATGCCTAACCCGAAAGTTGGTACCGTGACCCCAGACGTAGCCACTGCCGTGAAAAACGCCAAGGCTGGTCAGGTTCGCTACCGTACCGACAAAAACGGTATCATCCACACCTCCGTTGGCAAGATCGGCTTTGAAGCTGACAAGCTGAAGGAAAACGTTGAAGCCCTGATCGCTGACCTGAAGCGTATCAAGCCAGCTTCCTCGAAAGGTATCTACGTTAAGCGCGTTACCCTGAGCACCACCATGGGCCCAGGTCTGGTCATCGATCAGAGCTCGCTGAACGTGTAAGAACATGGCGGCGCGACCAGTCGCGCCGCCAGCAAAAATTGGGGTCCCTGCCTGGCGGGGGCTATCCAAGACCGTAGGCGGCGCAAGCCTTAAAATATCAGCCCACGCAGATGGTGCTCCCGATTCGTTACCGAATCAGACACCAAAACGACATCCGGCCTCGGCCAGATGAAACGGTAAAAACCAGGAGTAAACCCGTGGCAATTAAACTCGAAGACAAGAAGGCCATCGTCGCTGAAGTCAACGAGGCTGCCAAAGTCGCTCTGTCCGCTGTCGTGGCTGATGCCCGTGGTGTGACTGTAAGCGCAATGACCGGACTCCGTAAAGAGGCCCGCGAAGCTGGCGTATACGTACGTGTAGTGCGTAATACCCTGCTCAAGCGCGCTGTTGAAGGCACCGAATTCTCGATCCTCAACGACGCGTTCAAAGGCCCGACCCTGATTGCTTTCTCCAACGAACACCCGGGCGCTGCTGCTCGTCTGTTCAAAGAGTTCGCCAAGGGTCAGGACAAGTTCGAGATCAAGGCAGCTGCGTTTGACGGCAATTTCATTGCAGCGAACCAGATCGACGTGTTGGCTACCCTGCCGACCCGCGACGAAGCTATTGCACGACTGATGAGCGTTATTCAAGGCGCCACCAGCAAGCTGGCTCGTACTCTGGCAGCCATTCGCGACCAGAAAGAAGCTACCGCCGCCTAAGGCGTGCGAACTCTTTCAAAATCATACGTTTAATTTGATGGCTGCGTAGGCTGTCACCCCAATACAGGATTGAGTCATGTCTCTGACTAACGAACAAATCATCGAAGCAATCGGCCAGAAAACCGTTCTGGAAGTTGTTGAGCTGATCAAAGCAATGGAAGAAACCTTCGGCGTTACCGCTGCTGTTGCCGCTGCTGGCCCAGCTGCTGCTGCTGCCGTTGTTGAAGAGCAGACCGAGTTCAACGTTGTTCTGGTTGAAGCCGGCGACAAGAAAGTGAACGTGATCAAAGCCGTTCGCGAACTGACCGGTCTGGGCCTGAAAGAAGCCAAAGAGAAAGTCGATGGCGCTCCTCAGGTTGTAGCTGAAGGCGTTTCGAAAGAAGCCGCTGAAGACGCTAAGAAGAAGCTGGAAGAAGCAGGCGCTAAAGTCGAGCTGAAGTAATCTCGACCTTGCGATGCCAGCCTGAGCGTTGAGCGAAAGGCTGATGGCTGGTGGCTTATGCCACCGGCCTTTTTCCGTTATTGGTGGCCGGTCAGGCCGGTCCCGATAACGAGCTGCAAGACACCCATGTGGGTGGCGCAAACCAAGGGGTTTGCACGATTTTCTGGCTGCTCCCGCCGGGAGAAGCCAAACAAGCAGGTGACCAAGCTGGGGAACGCTGATGGCTTACTCATACACTGAGAAAAAACGTATCCGCAAGGACTTTAGCAAGTTGCCGGACGTCATGGATGTGCCTTACCTCCTGGCCATCCAGCTGGATTCGTATCGCGAATTCCTGCAAGCGGGAGCATCCAAGGATCACTTCCGCGACGTCGGCCTGCACGCGGCCTTCAAATCGGTATTCCCGATCATCAGCTACTCCGGCAATGCTGCCCTGGAGTACGTAGGCTATCGCCTGGGCGAACCCGCCTTCGATGTGAAGGAATGTGTCCTGCGTGGCGTGACCTTCGCGGTCCCACTGCGGGTCAAGGTGCGCCTGATCATCTTCGACAAGGAATCGTCGAACAAAGCGATCAAGGACATCAAAGAGCAAGAAGTCTACATGGGTGAAATCCCCCTGATGACTGAGAACGGTACCTTCGTTATCAACGGTACCGAGCGTGTGATCGTTTCCCAGCTGCACCGTTCGCCTGGTGTGTTCTTCGACCACGACCGTGGCAAGACCCACAGCTCGGGCAAGCTGCTGTACTCCGCTCGCATCATCCCTTACCGCGGTTCCTGGCTGGACTTCGAGTTCGACCCGAAGGACTGCGTGTTCGTGCGTATCGACCGTCGCCGCAAATTGCCGGCCTCGGTGCTGCTGCGCGCCCTGGGTTACAGCACTGAAGAAGTGCTGAATACCTTCTACACCACCAACGTGTTCCACATTTCCGGCGAAAAACTCAGCCTGGAACTGGTGCCACAGCGTCTGCGTGGTGAAGTTGCAGTCATGGACATCCATGACGAAACCGGCAAAGTCATCGTCGAGCAAGGCCGCCGTATTACCGCGCGCCACATCAACCAGCTCGAGAAGGCCGGCGTCAAGCAACTGGACGTTCCAATGGAATACGTCCTGGGCCGCACTACCGCCAAGGCTATCGTGCATCCGGCTACCGGCGAAATTCTCGCCGAATGCAACACCGAGATGACCACCGAGCTGCTGATCAAGGTCGCCAAGGCGCAGGTTGTCCGTATCGAGACCCTGTACACCAACGACATCGATTGCGGTCCGTTCATCTCTGACACTCTGAAGATCGATACCACCAGCAACCAGCTGGAAGCTCTGGTCGAGATCTACCGCATGATGCGTCCAGGCGAGCCGCCAACCAAGGATGCAGCCGAGACCCTGTTCAACAACCTGTTCTTCAGTGCCGAGCGTTACGATCTGTCCGCCGTAGGCCGCATGAAGTTCAACCGTCGTATCGGTCGTACCGAGATCGAGGGTTCGGGCGTGCTGAGCAAGGAAGACATCGTCGAGGTTCTGAAGACCCTGGTCGATATCCGTAACGGCAAAGGTATCGTCGACGACATCGACCACCTGGGTAACCGCCGCGTACGTTGCGTCGGCGAGATGGCCGAGAACCAGTTCCGTGTTGGCCTGGTGCGTGTGGAGCGCGCGGTCAAGGAACGCCTGTCGATGGCGGAAAGCGAAGGCCTGATGCCGCAAGACCTGATCAACGCCAAGCCGGTAGCGGCGGCGGTGAAAGAGTTCTTCGGTTCCAGCCAGCTGTCCCAGTTCATGGACCAGAACAACCCTCTCTCGGAGATTACCCACAAGCGCCGCGTCTCTGCACTCGGCCCTGGCGGTCTGACCCGTGAGCGGGCCGGCTTCGAAGTCCGTGACGTACACCCGACCCACTATGGCCGTGTGTGCCCGATCGAGACCCCTGAAGGTCCGAACATCGGTCTGATCAACTCCTTGGCGGCCTACGCCCGCACCAACCAGTACGGCTTCCTGGAAAGCCCGTACCGCGTGGTGAAGGAAGGCGTTGTCAGCGACGACATCGTGTTCCTGTCGGCAATCGAAGAGGCGGATCACGTCATCGCACAGGCTTCGGCCGCGATGAACGACAAGAAGCAACTGATCGATGAGCTGGTAGCAGTTCGTCACCTGAACGAATTCACCGTCAAGGCGCCGGAAGACGTCACCCTGATGGACGTTTCGCCGAAGCAGGTTGTTTCCGTTGCAGCGTCGCTGATTCCGTTCCTCGAGCACGACGACGCCAACCGTGCGTTGATGGGTTCGAACATGCAGCGTCAGGCTGTACCAACCCTGCGTGCCGACAAGCCGCTGGTAGGTACCGGCATGGAGCGCAACGTTGCCCGTGACTCCGGTGTCTGCGTGGTTGCTCGCCGCGGTGGTGTGATCGACTCGGTCGACGCTAGCCGTATCGTTGTTCGCGTTGCCGACGACGAAGTGGAAACCGGCGAAGCAGGTGTGGATATCTACAACCTGACCAAGTACACCCGTTCGAACCAGAACACCTGCATCAACCAGCGTCCGCTGGTGAGCAAAGGTGACAAGGTTCAGCGTGGTGACATCATGGCCGACGGCCCGTCCACCGACATGGGTGAGCTGGCTCTGGGTCAGAACATGCGCATCGCGTTCATGGCGTGGAACGGCTTCAACTTCGAAGACTCCATCTGCCTGTCCGAGCGTGTGGTTCAGGAAGATCGCTTCACCACCATCCACATTCAGGAACTGACCTGTGTGGCGCGTGACACCAAGCTCGGCCCAGAGGAAATCACTGCGGACATCCCGAACGTGGGTGAAGCCGCACTGAACAAGCTGGACGAAGCCGGTATCGTTTACGTAGGTGCTGAAGTTGGCGCTGGCGACATCCTGGTTGGCAAGGTCACGCCAAAAGGCGAAACCCAACTGACTCCGGAAGAAAAACTGCTGCGCGCAATCTTCGGTGAGAAGGCCAGCGACGTTAAGGACACCTCCCTGCGTGTGCCAACCGGCACCAAGGGTACTGTCATCGACGTACAGGTCTTCACCCGTGATGGCGTGGAGCGCGATAGCCGCGCGCTGGCCATCGAGAAGATGCAGCTCGACGAGATCCGCAAGGACCTCAACGAAGAGTTCCGCATTGTTGAAGGTGCAACCTTCGAGCGTCTGCGTTCTGCCCTGAACGGTCAGGTGGTTGATGGTGGTGCGGGCCTGAAGAAAGGCACCGTGATCACTGACGAGGTGCTGGACGGTCTGGAGCACGGCCAGTGGTTCAAACTGCGCATGGCTGAAGATGCACTGAACGAGCAGCTGGAAAAGGCTCAGCAGTACATCGTCGACCGTCGCCGTCTGCTGGACGACAAGTTCGAAGACAAGAAGCGCAAGCTGCAGCAGGGCGATGACCTGGCACCGGGCGTACTGAAGATCGTCAAGGTTTACCTGGCAATCCGCCGTCGCATCCAGCCGGGTGACAAGATGGCCGGTCGTCACGGTAACAAGGGTGTTGTCTCGGTCATCATGCCGGTTGAAGACATGCCGCACGATGCCAACGGTACTCCGGTTGACGTCGTACTGAACCCGCTGGGTGTACCTTCGCGTATGAACGTTGGTCAGATCCTTGAAACCCACCTGGGCCTCGCGGCCAAGGGCCTGGGCGAGAAGATCGACCGCATGCTCGAAGAGCAGCGTAAAGCCGCTGAGTTGCGCGTGTTCCTGACCGAGGTCTACAACGAGATCGGCGGTCGTCAGGAAAACCTCGACGAGTTCACCGACGAAGAGATCCTGGCCCTGGCTAACAACCTGAAGAAAGGCGTGCCGATGGCTACCCCGGTCTTCGATGGTGCCAAGGAGCGCGAGATCAAGGCCATGCTGAAGCTGGCCGACCTGCCAGAGAGCGGCCAGATGGTGCTGTTCGACGGCCGTACCGGCAACAAGTTCGAGCGTCCTGTGACCGTTGGTTACATGTACATGCTCAAGCTGAACCACTTGGTGGACGACAAGATGCACGCGCGTTCCACTGGTTCCTACAGCCTGGTTACCCAGCAGCCGCTGGGTGGTAAGGCACAGTTCGGTGGTCAGCGTTTCGGGGAGATGGAAGTGTGGGCGCTGGAAGCATACGGCGCGGCATACACCCTGCAAGAAATGCTCACAGTGAAGTCGGACGACGTGAACGGCCGTACCAAGATGTACAAGAACATCGTGGATGGCGATCACCGTATGGAGCCGGGCATGCCCGAGTCCTTCAACGTGTTGATCAAAGAGATCCGTTCGCTCGGTATCGATATCGATCTGGAAACCGAATAACACGTGACGCGAAGGGGAGTGGGGCAGGTAATGCCCGCTCCCTGCTCCGCCAGGAGGAAAGGCCTTGAAAGACCTACTGAATTTGCTGAAAAACCAGGGTCAAGTCGAAGAGTTCGACGCCATCCGCATCGGTCTGGCGTCGCCTGAAATGATCCGTTCGTGGTCGTTCGGTGAAGTTAAGAAGCCGGAAACCATCAACTACCGTACGTTCAAGCCTGAGCGTGACGGCCTGTTCTGCGCCAAGATCTTTGGCCCAGTCAAGGACTACGAGTGCCTGTGCGGCAAGTACAAGCGCCTCAAGCACCGCGGCGTAATCTGCGAGAAGTGCGGCGTTGAAGTTGCCCTGGCGAAGGTTCGTCGTGAGCGCATGGCGCACATCGAGCTGGCCTCGCCGGTTGCCCACATCTGGTTCCTGAAGTCGCTGCCGTCCCGTATCGGCCTGCTGATGGACATGACCCTGCGTGATATCGAGCGCGTGCTCTACTTCGAGAGCTATGTCGTTATCGACCCGGGCATGACTACCCTGGAAAAGGGCCAGCTGCTGAACGACGAGCAGTACTTCGAAGCGCTGGAAGAGTTCGGTGACGACTTCGATGCCCGCATGGGTGCCGAGGCTGTCCGCGAGCTGCTGCACGCTATCGACCTGGAGCACGAGATCGGCCGCCTGCGCGAAGAAATTCCGCAGACCAACTCGGAAACCAAGATCAAGAAGCTTTCCAAGCGTCTGAAGCTGATGGAAGCTTTCCAGGGCTCGGGCAACCTGCCTGAGTGGATGGTCCTGACCGTTCTGCCAGTGCTGCCGCCGGACCTGCGTCCGCTGGTGCCGCTGGATGGTGGCCGTTTTGCGACCTCCGACCTGAACGACCTGTATCGTCGGGTGATCAACCGTAACAACCGTCTGAAGCGCCTGCTGGATCTGTCGGCGCCGGACATCATCGTGCGCAACGAAAAGCGCATGCTGCAGGAAGCGGTCGACGCCCTGCTGGACAACGGCCGCCGTGGTCGCGCCATCACTGGCTCGAACAAGCGTCCGCTGAAGTCCCTGGCCGACATGATCAAAGGTAAGCAAGGTCGCTTCCGTCAGAACTTGCTCGGTAAGCGTGTTGACTACTCCGGCCGTTCGGTAATTACCGTAGGTCCGACCCTGCGTCTGCACCAGTGCGGTCTGCCGAAGAAGATGGCCCTCGAGCTGTTCAAGCCGTTCATTTTCGGCAAGCTGGAAATGCGTGGTCTGGCGACCACCATCAAGGCTGCCAAGAAGATGGTCGAGCGCGAGCTGCCAGAGGTTTGGGACGTTCTCGCCGAAGTGATTCGCGAACACCCCGTACTGCTCAACCGTGCACCGACTCTTCACCGTCTGGGTATCCAGGCGTTTGAACCCGTACTGATCGAAGGTAAGGCTATCCAGCTGCACCCGCTGGTCTGTGCTGCGTACAACGCCGACTTCGACGGCGACCAGATGGCCGTTCACGTGCCGCTGACCCTGGAAGCCCAGCTCGAAGCGCGTGCGCTGATGATGTCGACCAACAACATCCTGTCGCCAGCCAACGGTGAGCCAATCATCGTTCCGTCGCAGGACGTTGTACTGGGTCTGTATTACATGACCCGTGAAGCGATCAATGCCAAGGGCGAGGGTCGCGTGTTCGCCGACCTGCAGGAAGTCGACCGCGTATTCCGCGCCGGCGAAGCCGCCCTGCACGCGAAAATCAAGGTTCGTATCAACGAAACCGTGAAAGAGCGTGATGGCTCGGTGGTCAAGAACACCCGCATCGTCGACACCACCGTCGGCCGTGCGCTGCTGTTCCAGGTTGTGCCAGCAGGTCTGCCGTACGACGTGGTCAACCAGCCGATGAAGAAAAAGGCGATCTCCAAGCTGATCAACCAGTGCTATCGCGTGGTTGGTCTGAAAGAGACCGTTATCTTCGCCGACCAGCTGATGTACACCGGTTTCGCTTACTCGACCATTTCCGGCGTTTCCATCGGTGTTAACGACTTCGTTATCCCGGACGAGAAAGCCCGCATCATCGGTAACGCTACCGACGAAGTGAAGGAAATCGAGAGCCAGTACGCCTCCGGTCTGGTAACCCAGGGCGAGAAGTACAACAAGGTCATCGACTTGTGGTCGAAGGCGAACGACGAAGTGTCCAAGGCGATGATGGCCAACCTCTCGAAAGAGAAGGTCATCGACCGCGAAGGCAAGGAAGTCGAGCAAGAGTCCTTCAACTCGATGTACATGATGGCTGACTCGGGTGCGCGGGGTTCCGCAGCCCAGATCCGTCAGCTGGCCGGTATGCGTGGTCTGATGGCCAAGCCGGACGGCTCCATCATCGAGACGCCGATCACTGCGAACTTCCGTGAAGGTTTGAGCGTACTTCAGTACTTCATCTCGACTCACGGTGCTCGTAAGGGTCTGGCGGATACCGCACTGAAAACCGCTAACTCCGGTTACCTGACTCGTCGTCTGGTGGACGTTGCCCAGGATCTGGTTGTGACCGAGATCGACTGCGGCACCGATCAGGGCCTGGTGATGACGCCACACATCGAAGGCGGCGACGTTGTAGAGCCGCTGGGTGAGCGTGTATTGGGTCGTGTCATCGCCCGTGACGTGTTCAAGCCAGGCACCGAGGACGTTATCGTTCCGGCCGGTACCTTGGTCGACGAGCAGTGGGTTGAGTTCATCGAGCTGAACAGCATCGACGAAGTGATCGTGCGTTCGCCGATCAACTGCGAAACCCGCTACGGCATCTGTGCCAAGTGCTACGGTCGTGACCTGGCTCGCGGTCACCAGGTGAACATCGGTGAAGCTGTCGGCGTTATCGCTGCCCAGTCGATCGGTGAGCCGGGTACCCAGCTGACCATGCGTACGTTCCACATCGGTGGTGCCGCAAGCCGTACTTCGGCTGCCGACAGCGTCCAGGTGAAGAATGGCGGTATGGTGCGTCTGCACAACCTGAAGCAGGTTGAGCGTGCCGACGGTAACCTGGTTGCCGTATCGCGTTCGGGTGAGTTGGCGATTGCCGACGAGTTCGGTCGTGAGCGTGAGCGCTACAAGCTGCCTTACGGTGCGGTGATTTCGGTCAAGGAAGGTGAAAAGGTCGAAGCTGGCGCCATCGTCGCCAAGTGGGACCCGCACACTCACCCGATCGTTACCGAGCTGAAAGGTACCGTGACCTTCGTGGGCATGGAAGAAAACATCACCATCAAGCGTCAGACCGATGAACTGACTGGCTTGACCAACATTGAAGTACTGGACGTCAAGGATCGCCCTGCCGCAGGCAAGGAAATCCGTCCAGCAATCAAGATGGTCGATGCCTCAGGCAAGGACCTGTACCTGCCAGGTACTGACGTACCTGCCCAGTACTTCCTGCCAGCCAACGCCCTTGTCGGTGTGGCTGACGGTGCGCAGATCGGTGTTGGTGACGTTATCGCGCGTATCCCGCAAGAAACGTCGAAGACCCGTGACATTACCGGTGGTCTGCCGCGTGTTGCCGACCTGTTCGAAGCGCGTCGTCCGAAAGAAGCCTCGATTCTGGCTGAAGTCAGCGGCACCATCGCATTCGGTAAAGAGACCAAGGGCAAGCGTCGCCTGGTGATCACTCCGACCGACGGTAGCGATCCGTACGAAGAGCTGATTCCGAAGTGGCGCCACCTGAACGTCTTCGAAGGTGAACAGGTAAACCGCGGCGAAGTTATCTCCGACGGCCCGAGCGATCCGCATGACATCCTGCGTCTGCTGGGTGTGAGCGCGCTGGCGAAGTACATCGTCAACGAGATCCAGGATGTTTACCGTCTGCAAGGCGTGAAGATCAACGACAAGCACATCGAGACCATCCTGCGTCAGATGCTGCGCAAGGTCGAGATCTCCGAGTCGGGCGATTCCAGCTTCATCAAGGGCGACCAGATGGAACTGACCCAGGTGCTGGTAGAGAACGAGCGTCTCGCTAGCGAGGACAAGTTCATCTCCAAGTTCACCCGTGTGTTGCTGGGTATCACCAAGGCCTCGCTGTCCACCGAGTCGTTCATCTCCGCGGCTTCCTTCCAGGAAACCACCCGCGTACTGACCGAAGCGGCTGTAACCGGCAAGCGCGACTACCTGCGCGGCCTGAAAGAGAACGTGGTCGTGGGTCGTCTGATCCCGGCTGGTACTGGTCTGGCCTACCACAGCGAGCGTAAGCGTCGCCGTGATGCCGACAAACCGCTGCGTGTAAGCGCCAGTGAAGTGGAAGCTGCACTGACCGAAGCGCTGAATTCCAGCGGTAACTAAGTACAGGGCAAGGCCCCGGCAAGCCTCGGGCGAGCATCGGCGACATGAAATGTTGCCGATGATCGGGCGGGGAGGGCCGGGGCCTCGTCTTGACTGGGTGCAAGATCCTCTTTAGACTTTTGTACCCTTAAATTTGGTGAGGCTCCGTCTCGCCAATTTTTGGCTTTCTTGCAAGACAATAGAGTCGCAAGACAATCAGTGGAGCTAGTAGATGGCAACTATCAACCAGCTGGTACGTCAGCCGCGTAAGCGTTCGGTCGAGAAGTCCGACGTTCCTGCGCTGCAGAACTGCCCGCAGCGTCGTGGCGTGTGCACCCGTGTGTACACCACCACGCCGAAAAAACCTAACTCGGCACTGCGTAAAGTATGCCGTGTGCGTCTGACCAACGGTTTCGAGGTTTCCTCGTACATCGGTGGTGAAGGCCACAACCTGCAAGAGCACAGCGTCGTCCTGATTCGTGGCGGCCGTGTAAAAGACTTGCCAGGTGTTCGTTACCACACCGTTCGCGGCTCTCTGGATACTTCGGGCGTTAAAGGCCGTAACCAGGGTCGTTCGAAGTACGGTACCAAGCGTCCGAAGTAATCGGTCGTTTGCAGACATCCATTTTTTTGAGTCGATAAGAGTAAGGTCGGGCGTGGGTCGAATGACCTGGTCCCGGGCTAACCTGAAGACCGTTTGAGGGCTTATCATGCCAAGACGTCGTGTAGCAGCAAAACGTGAGATCCTTGACGATCCGAAGTACGGATCCCAGATCCTCGCGAAGTTCATGAACCACGTGATGGAAAGCGGCAAGAAGGCCGTAGCCGAGCGCATCGTTTACGGTGCCCTGGATACCGTCAAAGCACGCAAGAACAGCGACCCCCTGGAAATCTTCGAGAAAGCTCTCGACGCCATCGCTCCGCTGGTCGAAGTAAAGTCCCGTCGTGTCGGCGGTGCCACTTACCAGGTTCCGGTTGAAGTTCGTCCATCCCGTCGTAACGCTCTGGCAATGCGCTGGCTCGTAGACTACGCCCGCAAGCGCGGCGAGAAGTCGATGGCTCTGCGTCTGGCCGGCGAGCTGCTGGATGCTGCCGAAGGCAAGGGTGCTGCAGTCAAGAAGCGTGAAGACGTTCACCGTATGGCTGAAGCCAACAAAGCGTTCTCGCACTACCGCTTCTAATTCAAGCATCAATCTTTTTGCGAGGGCTTTATGGCTCGTACTACAGCAATTAACCGCTACCGTAACATTGGTATCTGTGCCCACGTTGACGCGGGCAAGACCACCACTACCGAGCGGATCCTGTTCTACACAGGTCTGAGCCACAAAATGGGCGAGGTGCATGACGGCGCCGCGACCACCGACTGGATGGTGCAGGAGCAGGAGCGGGGTATCACCATTACCTCCGCTGCCGTTACCACCTTCTGGAAGGGTTCCCGTGGTCAGTATGACAACTACCGCGTAAACGTCATCGATACCCCTGGCCACGTTGACTTCACCATTGAAGTAGAGCGTTCGCTGCGTGTACTCGACGGCGCGGTCGTTGTGTTCTGTGGCACCTCCGGCGTTGAGCCGCAGTCCGAAACCGTATGGCGTCAGGCCAACAAGTACGGCGTTCCGCGTGTTGTTTACGTGAACAAGATGGACCGTGCTGGTGCAAACTTCCTGCGCGTCGTAGGTCAGATCAAGAACCGTCTGGGTCACACTCCGGTTCCTGTTCAGCTGGCCATCGGTTCGGAAGATAACTTCCAGGGTCAGGTTGACCTGATCAAGATGAAGGCTATCTACTGGAACGACGACGACAAGGGTACTACCTACCGCGAGGAAGAAATTCCTGCGGATATGGTCGAGCTGGCTAACGAATGGCGCAACAACATGGTTGAAGCCGCCGCCGAAGCCACCGAAGAGCTGATGAACAAGTACCTTGAAGAAGGTGAGCTGTCCGTCGAAGAGATCAAGGCAGGCCTGCGCGCGCGCACCCTGGCCAGCGAGATCGTTCCGGCTGTCTGCGGTTCGTCGTTCAAGAACAAGGGTGTTCCCCTGGTTCTCGATGCCGTTATCGACTTCCTGCCAGCTCCGACCGAGATCCCTGCGATCAAGGGTATCCACCCTGACCTGATCGACGTGCCTAAGGACGAAGTCAAGCCAGAGCAGTTCGACGAGCGTCATGCTGACGACGACGAGCCGTTCTCGGCCCTGGCCTTCAAGATTGCCACCGACCCGTTCGTTGGTACTCTGACCTTCGTTCGCGTTTACTCGGGCTTCCTGACCTCCGGTGACTCCGTCATCAACTCGGTCAAAGGCAAGAAAGAGCGCGTTGGTCGTATGGTCCAGATGCACGCCAACCAGCGTGAAGAGATCAAAGAAGTACGTGCAGGCGACATCGCTGCTCTGATCGGCATGAAGGACGTCACCACTGGTGATACCCTGTGCAACGCCGACAAGCCGATCATCCTTGAGCGTATGGACTTCCCTGAGCCTGTGATTTCGCTCTCTGTAGAGCCGAAAACCAAGCAGGACCAGGAGAAGATGGGTATCGCACTGGGCAAGCTGGCTCAGGAAGACCCATCGTTCCGCGTCAAGACCGATGAAGAAACCGGTCAGACCATCATCTCCGGTATGGGTGAGCTGCACCTGGATATCCTCGTTGACCGCATGAAGCGCGAATTCAACGTCGAAGCCAACATCGGCAAGCCGCAGGTTTCGTACCGCGAGAAGATCACCAAATCCAACGTCGAGATCGAAGGCAAGTTCGTTCGTCAGTCGGGTGGTCGTGGTCAGTTCGGTCACTGCTGGGTTCGCTTCTCCGAGCCGGACGTGGACGACAAGGGCAACATCACTGAAGGTCTGGTGTTCTCCAACGAAGTCGTTGGTGGTGTGATTCCTAAGGAATACATCCCTGCGATCCAGAAGGGTATCGAAGAGCAGATGAAAAACGGCGTTGTTGCCGGTTATCCTCTGATCGGCCTGAAGGCCGCGGTATTCGACGGTTCGTACCACGACGTCGACTCCAACGAAATGGCGTTCAAAATCGCTGCTTCGATGGCGACCAAGCAACTGGCCCAGAAGGGCGGTGGCGTGGTTCTCGAGCCGATCATGAAAGTCGAAGTTGTAACCCCGGAAGACTACCTGGGTGACGTGATGGGTGACCTGAACCGTCGTCGTGGTCTGGTCCAGGGTATGGATGAGTCGGTCTCTGGCCGTGTCGTCCGTGCTGAAGTACCGCTCGGAGAGATGTTCGGTTACGCAACCGACGTTCGTTCCATGTCTCAGGGTCGCGCAAGCTACTCCATGGAATTCTCCAAATACGCCGAAGCTCCGTCGAACATCGTCGAAGCACTCGTTAAAAAACAAGGCTAATCCCCTTTAGGCAAGAGGTTCACTGTCGTGGCTAAAGAAAAATTTGATCGTTCCCTTCCCCACGTTAACGTCGGCACTATCGGCCACGTTGACCACGGTAAGACCACTCTGACCGCAGCTCTGACTCGCGTTTGCTCCGAAGTTTTCGGTTCGGCAATCGTTGAGTTCGACAAGATCGACTCGGCTCCGGAAGAAAAAGCGCGCGGTATCACCATTAACACCGCTCACGTTGAGTACAACTCGACCATTCGTCACTACGCTCACGTTGACTGCCCAGGTCACGCTGACTACGTGAAGAACATGATCACCGGTGCTGCCCAGATGGACGGCGCGATCCTGGTTTGCTCGGCCGCCGATGGTCCGATGCCACAAACCCGTGAGCACATCCTGCTGTCCCGTCAGGTAGGCGTTCCGTACATCGTGGTCTTCCTGAACAAGGCTGACCTGGTAGACGACGCTGAGCTGCTGGAACTGGTCGAGATGGAAGTTCGCGACCTGCTGTCCACCTATGACTTCCCAGGCGACGACACCCCGATCATCATCGGTTCGGCTCGTATGGCGCTGGAAGGCAAAGACGACAACGAAATGGGCACTACCGCTGTTAAGAAGCTGGTAGAAACTCTGGACAGCTACATTCCTGAGCCAGTTCGTGCTATCGACCAGCCGTTCCTGATGCCGATCGAAGACGTATTCTCGATCTCGGGTCGTGGTACCGTTGTTACCGGTCGTATCGAGCGTGGTATCGTCCGCGTTCAGGATCCGCTGGAAATCGTTGGTCTGCGTGACACCACCACCACCACCTGCACCGGTGTTGAGATGTTCCGCAAGCTGCTGGACGAAGGTCGTGCTGGCGAGAACTGCGGCGTTCTGCTGCGTGGCACCAAGCGTGACGACGTTGAGCGTGGTCAGGTTCTGGTCAAGCCAGGTTCGGTCAAGCCGCACACCAAGTTCACCGCAGAAGTCTACGTCCTGTCGAAGGAAGAAGGCGGTCGTCACACTCCGTTCTTCAAAGGCTACCGTCCACAGTTCTACTTCCGTACCACTGACGTGACCGGTAACTGCGAACTGCCGGAAGGCGTTGAAATGGTAATGCCAGGTGACAACATTCAGATGACTGTTACCCTGATCAAGACCATCGCAATGGAAGACGGTCTGCGCTTCGCTATCCGTGAAGGCGGTCGTACCGTCGGCGCCGGCGTTGTGGCCAAAATCATCGAGTAATCACTCGACCGATTGAAAAAACCCCCGCTCAGCGGGGGTTTTTTTTATTGGGTTGACACTAATTGGGGGCGTCTATAGAATCACGCCTCCTTTTAGCGGGCGTAGTGCGTCCGTTGGGAACAGCCTGGAGTCTGAAATCCAATGCAAAATCAGCAAATCCGTATCAGGTTGAAGGCTTTCGACCATCGCCTGATCGACCAATCCACCCAGGAAATCGTGGAAACCGCGAAACGTACTGGTGCACAAGTGCGTGGTCCAATTCCACTGCCTACCCGCAAAGAGCGTTTCACCGTTCTGGTTTCCCCGCACGTCAACAAAGACGCGCGTGACCAGTACGAGATTCGCACTCATAAGCGTGTTCTGGACATCGTCCAGCCAACGGATAAAACCGTTGACGCGCTGATGAAGCTTGATCTGGCGGCAGGTGTGGAAGTACAGATCAGCCTCGGCTAAGACTTCGGTCTAGTCGTGTAACGCTCTGAAATGGGCGGCCATAGCGGGTGAAAGCCCCGTACACTCATGAGGTTTACAACATGACTATTGGTGTAATCGGTCGCAAGTGCGGTATGACCCGCATTTTCACCGAAGAAGGTGTCTCCATTCCGGTCACGGTCATTGAGATCGAGCCGAATCGCGTCACCCAGTTCAAAACTGAAGAAACCGATGGCTACCGTGCAGTGCAAGTCACTGTCGGCGAGCGTCGTGCTTCGCGTGTGACTGCCGCTCAGGCAGGCCACTTCGCCAAGGCCAACGTTGCCGCTGGTCGCGGTGTTTGGGAGTTCCGTCTTGAAGAAGGCGATTTCCAGGCTGGCGATCTGATCAAAGCTGAACTCTTCACTGCAGGCCAGCTGGTTGACGTTACTGGTCAGTCCAAAGGTAAAGGCTTCGCCGGTACCATCAAGCGCTGGAACTTCCGTGGTCAGGACAACACCCACGGTAACTCCGTGTCGCACCGTGTTCCTGGTTCCATCGGCCAGTGCCAGACTCCTGGTCGTGTGTTCAAGGGCAAGAAAATGTCCGGTCACATGGGCGCCGAGCGCGTGACTGTTCAGTCCCTGGAAGTAGTTCGCGTAGACGCTGAACGCAACCTGCTGCTGATCAAGGGTGCCGTACCTGGCGCTACTGGCGGCGACGTGGTTGTACGTCCAGCTGTCAAGGCTCGCGGTTAAGGGGAAACTGACATGCAACTTAATGTAAATGACGCTCAGGCGATCGAAGTTTCCGAACTGACTTTCGGTGGCGAATTCAACGAGACGCTGGTTCACCAAGCAGTCGTGGCCTACATGGCTGGCGGCCGTCAGGGTACCAAGCAGCAGAAGACCCGTTCCGACGTGGCTGGTGGCGGTAAGCGCCCATGGCGTCAGAAGGGTACTGGCCGTGCTCGTGCTGGTACCACTCGTGGTCCGATCTGGCGTGGCGGTGGTGTAACCTTCGCAGCTCGCCCTCAAGATCACTCGCAAAAGCTCAACAAGAAGATGTATCGCGCAGCTCTGCGCTCCATCCTCGCTGAGCTGGTGCGTAGCGACCGTCTGGTCGTGGTTCAGGACTTCGCTGTTGAAGCACCGAAAACCAAAGATCTGCTGAACAAGCTGAACGGCATGGGTCTGAGCGACGTGTTGATCGTTTCCGACGCTGTTGATCAGAACCTGTACCTGGCTGCTCGTAACCTGCCGCACGTCGATGTACGTGACGTACAAGGTTCCGACCCGGTCAGTCTGATCGCATACGAGAAAGTGTTGATCACTGTCTCGGCCGTGAAGAAATTCGAGGAGCTGCTGGGATGAACCAGGAACGCGTATTCAAAGTCCTCCTTGGCCCGCACGTTTCCGAGAAGGCTACCGTTCTGGCTGAGAAAAAAGGCCAGTTCGTATTCAAGGTTGCTACTGATGCAACCAAGCTGGAAATCAAGAAAGCTGTCGAAGGCCTGTTCAACGTAAAAGTTGAAAACGTGTCGACTGTTAACGTTCTGGGTAAAACCAAGCGTACCGCACGTGGTCTGGGCAAGCGTAATGACTGGAAGAAGGCGATCGTCTCCCTTCAGCCAGGCCAAGATCTCGATTTCAGCAGCAGTGCTGAGTAAGGAAGGGGTGCATCATGGCAATCGTTAAATGCAAACCGACTTCCCCTGGCCGCCGTTTCGTGGTCAAGGTGGTCAACAAGGAGCTGCACAAAGGCGCTCCTCACGCACCGCTGATCGAGAAAAAATCGAAGTCTGGTGGTCGTAACAACAATGGCCGCATTACCACTCGTCACGTTGGTGGTGGTCACAAGCAGCATTACCGTCTGGTCGACTTCCGTCGCAACGACAAAGATGGCATTCCAGCCACTGTCGAGCGTATCGAATACGATCCAAACCGTACTGCTCACATCGCCCTGCTGTGCTACGCAGACGGTGAGCGTCGCTACATCATCGCGCCTAAAGGCGTGAGCGCTGGCGACCAGCTGATCGCAGGTGCCCTGGCCCCAATCAAGGCCGGTAACTCCCTGCAGCTGCGCAACATTCCAGTAGGTAGCACCATTCACGGCATCGAACTGAAGCCGGGTAAAGGTGCTCAGATCGCTCGTTCCGCTGGTGCTTCGGCTCAGCTGATCGCTCGCGAAGGTGTCTACGTGACCCTGCGTCTGCGCTCTGGTGAAATGCGTAAAGTCCTGGCTGAGTGCCGTGCGACCCTGGGCGAAGTCTCGAACTCCGAGCACAGCCTGCGTTCGCTGGGTAAAGCTGGTGCCAAACGCTGGCGCGGCGTTCGCCCAACCGTTCGTGGTGTTGCCATGAACCCGGTTGACCACCCACACGGTGGTGGTGAAGGTCGTACCTCCGGTGGTCGTCATCCGGTATCGCCATGGGGCTTCCCAACCAAGGGTGCTAAAACCCGTGGTAATAAGCGTACCGACAACATGATCGTCCGTCGTCGCAAGTAACTAGAGGGATACGACAGTGCCACGTTCTCTGAAAAAAGGTCCTTTTATCGATCTTCACCTGTTGAAGAAGGTCGAAGTGGCGGTGGAGAAGAACGATCGCAAGCCAGTTAAAACCTGGTCGCGCCGTTCGATGATCCTGCCACAAATGGTCGGTCTGACCATCGCGGTTCACAACGGTCGCCAGCATGTTCCAGTTCTCGTGAACGAAGACATGGTCGGCCACAAACTGGGCGAGTTCGCCGGTACCCGCACCTATCGCGGGCACGTGGCTGACAAGAAAGCCAAGCGTTAAGGGGTAAGGAAATGGAAGTAGCCGCTAAGTTGTCGGGCGCTCGCATCTCCGCCCAGAAAGCCCGCTTGGTCGCCGACCAGATCCGCGGGAAGAAGGTGGGCGAAGCGCTCAACCTGTTGGCCTTCAGCAGCAAAAAAGCCGCTGAAATCATGAAGAAAGTCCTCGAGTCGGCCGTAGCCAACGCCGAACACAACGAAGGCGCAGACGTTGATGACCTGAAGGTCTCCACCGTCTTCGTCAACGAAGGGCGTTCGCTGAAGCGCATCATGCCACGTGCCAAAGGCCGTGCTGATCGCATCGTCAAGCGGTCTTGCCATATCACTGTCAAGGTTGCGGACAAGTAACGGAGTCGATCAGATGGGTCAGAAAGTACATCCCACTGGCATTCGCCTGGGAATCGTCAAGGAGCACACCTCCGTCTGGTACGCAGACGGTGCTACTTACGCAGATTACCTGTTGAAGGATCTGAAAACGCGTGAGTACCTCCAAGACAAACTAAAAAGCGCGTCCGTAAGCCGTATCGATATTCATCGTCCGGCTCAAACTGCACGCATCACCATCCACACCGCTCGTCCCGGTATCGTTATCGGTAAGAAAGGTGAAGATGTCGAGAAGCTGCGTCAGGACCTGACCAAGCAGATGGGTGTGCCTGTGCACATCAACATCGAAGAGATCCGCAAGCCGGAACTCGACGCTATGCTGGTTGCGCAGAGCGTAGCTCAGCAGCTGGAACGCCGTGTAATGTTCCGTCGCGCCATGAAGCGCGCGGTACAGAACGCCATGCGTATTGGTGCCAAGGGCATCAAGATCCAGGTGAGCGGTCGTCTCGGCGGTGCTGAGATTGCTCGTACCGAGTGGTATCGCGAAGGTCGTGTGCCTCTGCACACCCTGCGTGCCGATATCGACTACAACACCTACGAAGCTCACACCACTTACGGTGTGATCGGTGTGAAGGTTTGGATCTTCAAAGGCGAAGTTATTGGTGGTCGCCAAGAAGAACTGAAACCACAAGCACCAGCGCCTCGTAAAAAAGCTGCTAAGTAAGGGGTACGCCAAATGTTGCAACCAAAGCGTACAAAATTCCGCAAGCAGATGACTGGCCACAACCGTGGTCTGGCACTGCGCGGTAGCAAAGTCAGCTTCGGCGAATTCGCCCTGAAAGCTGTTGCTCGCGGTCGCCTCACCGCTCGCCAGATCGAGTCCGCACGTCGTGCGCTGACCCGTCACGTTAAGCGTGGCGGTAAGATCTGGATCCGTGTGTTCCCGGACAAGCCGATCTCCAAAAAACCTCTTGAGGTTCGTATGGGTAAAGGTAAGGGCTCCGTGGAATACTGGGTTGCCCAGATTCAGCCAGGCAAAGTCCTGTACGAGATCGAGGGTGTTTCTGAAGAGCTGGCGCGCGAAGCTTTCGCCCTGGCTGCTGCAAAGCTGCCTCTCGCCACCTCCTTTGTTAAGCGGACGGTGATGTGATGAAAGCGAATGAACTTCGTGAAAAATCGGCACAGCAACTGAACGAGCAACTGCTCGGCTTGCTGCGCGACCAGTTCAATCTGCGTATGCAGAAAGCAACTGGCCAGTTGGGGCAGTCGCACCTGCTCTCGCAAGTTAAGCGTGACATCGCTCGCGTGAAAACTGTGCTCAACCAGCAGGCAGGTAAGTGATCATGGCTGAAGCTGAAAAAACCGTCCGTACGCTGACTGGCCGTGTCGTCAGCGACAAAATGGACAAGACCATCACCGTTCTGATCGAGCGTCGCGTAAAGCACCCGATCTACGGTAAATACGTTAAGCGTTCGACTAAGCTGCACGCGCACGACGAAGCCAACCAGTGCAAGATCGGCGACAAGGTTTCCATCCGTGAAACCCGTCCGCTGGCCAAGACCAAGTCCTGGGCACTGGTTGAAGTCCTCGAACGCGCTGTTGAAGTCTAAGGGCTAGGGGTCGGAGAAATTTTATGATTCAGACTCAATCCATGCTCGATGTGGCCGATAACAGCGGCGCTCGTCGCGTCATGTGCATCAAGGTACTCGGCGGTTCGCACCGCCGTTACGCCGGTATCGGTGACATCATCAAAGTAACCGTCAAGGAAGCAATTCCGCGCGGTAAGGTCAAAAAAGGCCAGGTGATGACCGCAGTCGTCGTACGTACCCGTCATGGTGTTCGTCGCGCTGACGGTTCCATCATTCGTTTCGACGGCAACGCTGCTGTTCTGCTGAACAACAAGCAAGAGCCGATCGGCACTCGCATCTTCGGGCCAGTGACCCGTGAACTTCGTACTGAGAAGTTCATGAAGATCGTCTCGCTCGCCCCTGAAGTGCTGTAAGGAGATCCGACATGCAAAAGATTCGTCGTGACGACGAGATCATCGTGATCGCCGGCAAAGACAAAGGTAAGCGCGGTAAGGTGCTGAAGGTTCTGGCTGATGACCGTCTGGTTATCGGTGGCGTGAACCTGGTCAAGCGTCATACCAAGCCTAACCCGATGGCGGGCGTACAGGGCGGTATCGTCGAGAAAGAAGCGCCTCTGCACGCTTCCAACGTTGCCATCTTCAACGGTGAAACCAACAAGGCTGACCGCGTTGGTTTCAAAGTAGAAGACGGTAAAAAAATTCGTGTCTTCAAGTCGACCCAAAAAGCGGTTGATGCTTGAACACTGCTAGGTAGAAGACCATGGCACGACTGAAAGAGATTTACCGGAACGAAATCGCTCCTAAGCTTAAGGAAGAACTTAAGCTGTCGAACGTGATGGAAGTTCCGCGCGTTACCAAGATCACCCTGAACATGGGTCTGGGCGAAGCGATCGGCGACAAGAAAGTCATCGAGCACGCTGTTGCCGACCTGGAAAAGATCACCGGTCAAAAGCCGGTCGTGACTTTCGCTCGCAAATCCATCGCTGGCTTCAAAGTCCGCGAAGGCTGGCCGATCGGCGTCAAGGTGACCCTGCGTAGCGACAAGATGTACGAATTCCTGGACCGCCTGCTGGCGATCTCCCTGCCTCGGGTTCGCGACTTCCGCGGCCTGAATGCCAAGTCCTTCGATGGTCGTGGCAACTACAGCATGGGCGTGAAAGAGCAGATCATCTTCCCGGAAATCGACTACGACAAGATCGATGCTCTGCGCGGTTTGGACATCACCCTGACCACCACTGCTCGTTCGGACGACGAAGGCCGCGCTCTGCTGCGTGCTTTCAAGTTCCCGTTCCGCAACTGATTGGAGTAGGAAAATGGCCAAGAAGAGCATGAAAAACCGCGAGCTGAAGCGTCAGCTCACGGTAGCAAAGTTCGCCAAGAAGCGTGCTGAGCTGAAAGCGACCATCGTCAACCTGAACGCCTCTCCAGAAGAGCGTTTCGCTGCCGTTGTCGCTCTGCAGAAGCAGCCACGCGACGCTAGCGCCTCGCGCCTGCGCAACCGTTGCCGCCTGACCGGTCGTCCTCACGGTGTATACCGTAAGTTCGGCCTGGGCCGTAACATGCTGCGTCAAGCTGCAATGCGCGGTGACGTACCAGGCCTGGTCAAGGCCTCCTGGTAATCGCTGCAGGCAAGGCGCGGGTGGAAGGGGAGCAATCTTCCGACCGCCGGTGACCTTGCCAACAAACAAGCCCCTATATGGGGCTTGTTTCGTTTCTGCCTTGTGTCTAGAATGACCGGCTCACCTGAGCCTGGGTTTTTGCCCAAACCGTTCGGGTGGTTGTCATAGCCGCAAGGCTAATAATTCTTGTATCAGGAGCATCTAGCCCATGAGTATGCAGGACCCGTTAGCGGACATGCTAACTCGCATCCGTAATGCCCAGATGGCTGAAAAGTCCGTCGTAAGCATGCCTTCCTCTACCCTGAAGGTCGCGGTTGCCAAAGTTCTGAAGGACGAAGGTTACATCGCTGGCTACCAGGTAACTGGTGAGGCCAAGCCTTCCCTGTCGATCGAACTGAAGTACTTCGAAGGCCGTCCGGTCATCGAGGAACTGAAGCGCTCCAGCCGTCCAGGCCTGCGCCAGTACAAGGCCGTCACCGATCTGCCGAAAGTACGTGGCGGTCTGGGCGTGTCTATCGTCTCCACCAACAAAGGTGTGATGACTGATCGCGCTGCGCGCGCTGCCGGTGTCGGCGGCGAAGTTCTGTGCACAGTGTTCTAAGGGGGGATAGACATGTCTCGCGTCGCTAAGAACCCCGTTAAGCTGCCATCCGGTGTCGAAGTCAAATTCGCCGGTCAGCAGCTTTCGGTGAAGGGTGCCAAAGGTACTCTCGAACTGAACGTTCACTCGTCTGTTGAAGTTACCGAAGAGTCTGGTGAGCTGCGTTTCGTCGCTCGCAATGGTGACCAGCAAGCTCGTGCCATGGCCGGTACCACCCGCGCTCTGGTCAACAACATGGTCCAAGGCGTAAGCCAAGGCTTCGAGCGCAAGCTCCAGCTGGTCGGTGTTGGTTACAAGGCACAGGCTAAAGGCACCGTCCTGAACCTGGCCCTGGGCTTCTCTCACCCAGTGGACTACGAACTGCCAGCCGGTATCACCGCTGAAACACCTAGCCAGACCGACATCCTGATCAAGGGTATCGACAAGCAGCTGGTAGGTCAGGTGGCCGCTGAAATCCGCGACTTCCGTCCGCCAGAGCCTTACAAAGGTAAAGGTGTGCGTTACGCGGACGAAGTAGTCCGTCGTAAAGAAGCCAAGAAGAAGTAGGGCCTAGTAAATGACCGACAAAAAAGTTATTCGACTGCGTCGCGCTCGCAAAGCACGTCTCAAGATGCACGAACTCGAAGTCGTGCGCCTGTGCGTGTTCCGCTCCTCGCAGCACATCTACGCCCAGGTCATTTCGGCCGACGGCAGCAAGGTTCTGGCAAGCGCCTCGACCTTGGACAAAGACCTGCGTGATGGCGCCACTGGCAACATCGACGCGGCCACTAAGGTTGGCAAGCTGGTAGCTGAGCGTGCGAAAGCCGCCGGTGTATCTCAAGTTGCCTTTGACCGTTCCGGCTTCAAGTACCATGGCCGCGTCAAAGCGCTGGCTGATGCTGCTCGTGAAGGCGGGCTGGAGTTCTAAGTTATGGCAAATAACGATCAAAAGCGCGACGAAGGCTACATCGAGAAGCTGGTTCAAGTTAACCGCGTTGCCAAAACCGTAAAAGGCGGCCGTATCTTCACCTTCACCGCGCTGACCGTGGTTGGTGATGGTAAAGGTCGTGTTGGCTTCGGCCGTGGCAAGTCGCGCGAAGTACCAGCCGCGATCCAGAAAGCCATGGAAGCTGCTCGCCGCAACATGATCCAGGTTGACCTGAAGGGCACCACCCTGCAGTACGCCACCAAGGCTGCCCACGGCGCCTCGAAGGTTTACATGCAGCCTGCCTCGGAAGGTACCGGTATCATCGCCGGTGGCGCAATGCGTGCTGTCCTGGAAGTTGCTGGTGTTCAGAACGTTCTGGCCAAGTGCTACGGTTCGACCAACCCAGTGAACGTGGTTTACGCCACCTTCAAGGGTCTGAAAGCCATGCAATCTCCTGAATCCATTGCCGCCAAGCGTGGCAAGAGCGTCGAGGAGATCTTCTGATCATGGCAACCGTAAAAGTAACGCTGATCAAGAGCGTCTCGGGCCGTCTGCCTAACCACAAGCTGTGTGTTAAAGGCCTGGGTCTGCGTCGCATCGGTCACACTGTAGAAGTCCAGGATACTCCCGAGAACCGCGGGATGATCAACAAGGCTTACTACATGCTGAAGGTCGAGGGCTAATCGATGAAACTCAATGATCTGAGTCCAGCGCCGGGTTCCCGTCGCGAGAAGCATCGTCCAGGTCGTGGTATCGGTAGCGGTCTGGGTAAGACCGGCGGCCGTGGCCACAAAGGTCAGACTTCCCGTTCGGGTGGTTCGATCGCTCCTGGCTTCGAAGGCGGTCAACAGCCGCTGCACCGTCGCCTGCCGAAGTTCGGCTTCGTTTCCCTGAAAGCCATGGACCGCGCTGAAGTGCGTCTGTCCGAGCTGGCCAAAGTGGAAGGCGACGTGATCTCCGTGCAATCCCTGAAGGATGCCAACGTGATCAACCAGCACATTCAGCGTGTGAAAATCATGCTGTCTGGCGAAGTTACTCGCGCAGTCACCATCAAGGGTATCGCAGCCACCAAGGGTGCGCGTGCGGCTATCGAAGCAGCTGGCGGCAAATTCGAGGAATAAATGGCTAAGCAAGGTGCTCTCTCTTCGCTCGGTAAGGGCGGGATGTCGGAACTCTGGGCTCGTCTGCGCTTTCTGTTCATGGCGATCATCGTCTATCGGATAGGTGCGCATATCCCGGTTCCCGGCATCAATCCGGACCGTCTGGCGGATCTGTTTCGGCAGAATGAGGGGACCATTCTTAGCTTGTTCAACATGTTTTCCGGTGGCGCGCTCGAGCGCATGAGCATCTTTGCACTGGGGATCATGCCGTACATCTCGGCATCGATCATCATGCAGTTGATGACGGCGGTCAGCCCGCAACTGGAGCAGTTGAAGAAGGAAGGTGAAGCTGGCCGTCGCAAGATCAGCCAGTACACCCGCTACGGCACCGTTATCCTGGCACTGGTCCAAGCCATTGGCATGTCCATTGGCCTGGCCAACCAGGGCGTGGCGTTTTCTGCAGGCCTGGGCTTCCACGTCGTCGCTGTTTCCACTTTCGTGGCAGGCGCGATGTTCATGATGTGGCTGGGCGAGCAGATCACCGAGCGCGGTGTGGGCAACGGTATCTCGATGTTGATCTTCGCAGGTATCGTTGCCGGTCTTCCGAGAGCAATCGGGCAGTCTTTCGAGTCTGCACGCACAGGCGATATCAACATTTTCGCCTTGGTCGCCATCGGTTTGCTGGCAGTAGCGATTATCGGTTTTGTGGTGTTCATTGAGCGTGGTCAGCGTCGTATCGCCGTTCATTACGCCAAGCGTCAGCAGGGCCGCAAGGTCTTCGCTGCGCAGACTAGCCACTTGCCGCTGAAGGTGAACATGGCGGGGGTTATCCCGGCCATTTTCGCGAGCAGCATTTTGCTGTTCCCGGCTTCGCTGGGTGCCTGGTTTGGTCAGTCCGAAGGTATGGGCTGGCTGCAGGACATCTCGCAGTCGATCGCTCCTGGTCAGCCGTTGAACATTCTGCTGTTTAGTGCAGGGATCATTTTCTTCTGCTTCTTCTACACAGCGTTGATGTTCAACCCGAAAGACGTAGCGGAAAACCTGAAGAAGTCCGGTGCCTTTATTCCGGGTATCCGTCCTGGTGAGCAGTCGGCGCGCTACATTGATGGCGTTCTGACCCGTTTGACCATGTTCGGTGCTCTTTACATGATGGCCGTCTGCCTTCTGCCCCAGTTCCTGGTGGTGGCAGCAAATGTGCCGTTCTACCTTGGCGGGACCTCGTTGCTGATTGTGGTAGTGGTTGTGATGGACTTCATGTCCCAAGTACAATCGCACCTCGTTTCGCACCAGTACGAATCCCTGATGAAGAAAGCCAACCTGAAAGGCTACGGTGGCAGCGGTTTGCTGCGCTGATACGCCCCTAAGGTTCGAGGAGTCGGTAATGAAAGTTCGTGCATCGGTGAAAAAGCTGTGCCGTAACTGCAAGATCATCCGTCGCGAAGGCGTCGTACGAGTGATCTGCAGCGCGGAACCGCGTCACAAACAGCGCCAAGGCTGAGTGTGATCTGCGCTTCAAACCCAGCAGCTAGTGTGCTGCTGGGTTGATTATTCGTTTCTACAGCGATATTATCTCGCGCCCTATTTCTTGGCTTCCGGGGCGTAGGTAGCTGTCAATTGGAGTCCCACTGAATGGCCCGTATTGCAGGCGTCAACATTCCAGATAACAAGCATACTGTTATCTCGCTGACCTACATCTATGGTGTCGGTCGCACAACTGCACAGAAGATTTGTGCAGACGCTGGTGTAAACCCAGCCGCTAAGATCAAGGATCTGAGCGACGAGCAAATCGAAACCCTGCGTGGCGAAGTCGCGAAGTTCACCACCGAAGGTGACCTGCGTCGTGACATCAACATGAAGATCAAGCGCTTGATGGACCTGGGTTGCTACCGCGGCCTGCGTCATCGTAAAGGTCTGCCGGTTCGCGGTCAGCGCACCAAGACCAACGCACGCACCCGTAAGGGCCCGCGTAAGCCGATCCGCAAGTAATCGCCCAGGAATATAGACATGGCAAAACCTGCTGCTCGTCCTCGTAAGAAAGTCAAAAAGACAGTGGTTGATGGCATCGCCCACATCCATGCTTCTTTCAACAACACCATCGTGACCATCACCGACCGTCAGGGCAATGCTTTGTCCTGGGCGACCTCCGGTGGTTCGGGTTTCCGTGGTTCGCGCAAATCCACCCCGTTCGCAGCTCAGATCGCTGCTGAGCGTGCTGGTCAAGCTGCGCTGGAATACGGTCTGAAGAACCTCGACGTTAACGTCAAGGGTCCAGGTCCAGGTCGTGAGTCCGCCGTTCGTGCATTGAACAGCTGCGGCTACAAGATCGCCAGCATCACCGACGTGACGCCAATCCCGCACAACGGGTGCCGTCCGCCGAAGAAGCGTCGCGTGTAATCAGGAGACAGAAGAATGGCACGTTACATTGGTCCAAAATGCAAACTGTCTCGTCGTGAAGGCACCGATCTGTTCCTGAAGAGCGGCGTTCGCGCTCTGGAATCGAAGTGCAATATCGAAGCAGCCCCAGGTATCCACGGCCAGCGCCGTGGCCGTCAGTCCGACTACGGCACCCAGCTGCGTGAGAAACAAAAAGTCCGTCGTATCTACGGTGTTCTGGAGCGTCAGTTCCGCGGTTACTACCAAGCTGCTGCCTCGAAAAAAGGCGCAACCGGTGAGAACCTGCTGCAACTGCTCGAGTGCCGTCTGGATAACGTCGTTTACCGTATGGGCTTCGGCTCGACTCGTTCCGAGTCCCGTCAGCTGGTTTCGCACAAAGCGATCAGCGTCAACGGTAAGACTGTAAACATTCCATCCTACCAAGTTCGTCCGGGTGACGTGGTCGCAGTCCGCGAGAAATCGCTGGGCCAGTTGCGCATTGTTCAAGCCCTTGAACTGTGCGCCCAGCGTGGCCGCGTTGAGTGGGTTGATGTGGATGCTGCTAAAAAGTCGGGCGTTTTCAAGAACGTTCCTGCTCGCAGCGACCTGTCTGCCGACATCAACGAAAACCTGATTGTCGAGCTCTACTCCAAGTAAGGGCTAGAAAATAGGTGCATCCATGCAGATTTCGGTAAATGAGTTCCTGACTCCCCGCCACATTGATGTGCAGGTAGTCAGTCCGACCCGCGCCAAAATTACGCTCGAGCCTCTCGAGCGTGGTTTCGGCCATACCCTGGGCAACGCGCTGCGCCGCATCCTGTTGTCCTCCATGCCTGGCTGTGCAGTAGTCGAGGCCGAGATCGATGGCGTACTCCATGAGTACTCCGCGATCGAAGGTGTTCAGGAAGACGTAATTGAAATCCTGTTGAACCTGAAAGGTCTCGCTATCAAACTGCATGGTCGTGACGAAGTTACGCTGACCTTGTCGAAAAAGGGTTCGGGGGTGGTTACCGCTGCCGATATTCAGCTGGATCACGATGTCGAGATCGTCAACCCCGATCACGTAATCGCGAACCTGGCGTCGAACGGCGCTCTGAACATGAAGCTCACTGTAGCTCGTGGTCGTGGTTACGAGCCGGCCGACTCCCGTCAAACCGACGAAGACGAAAGCCGTAGCATTGGCCGTCTGCAGTTGGACGCCTCCTTCAGCCCGGTGCGTCGTATCGCCTATGTGGTCGAGAACGCCCGTGTTGAACAGCGTACCAACCTGGACAAACTGGTCATTGATCTGGAAACCAACGGCACCCTGGATCCTGAAGAGGCTATCCGCCGCGCTGCGACCATTCTGCAACAGCAGTTGGCCGCGTTCGTCGACCTCAAAGGTGACAGCGAGCCTGTCGTAGTCGAGCAGGAAGACGAGATCGATCCGATCCTGCTGCGTCCGGTTGACGACCTGGAACTGACTGTACGTTCGGCCAACTGCCTCAAGGCGGAGAACATCTACTACATCGGCGACCTGATTCAGCGTACCGAAGTAGAGCTGTTGAAGACTCCTAACCTGGGTAAGAAGTCCCTGACTGAAATCAAGGACGTTCTGGCCTCTCGTGGTCTGTCTCTCGGCATGCGCCTCGACAACTGGCCGCCTGCAAGTCTTAAGAAAGACGACAAGGCGACCGCCTGATCGTCGTAATCACCGAACGTAGTGTTTGGTAAGGAATGAATCATGCGTCATCGTAAAAGTGGACGTCACCTGAGCCGCACCAGCTCTCACCGCAAGGCTATGTTCCAGAACATGGCAGTGTCGCTGATCGAGCACGAGCTGATCAAAACCACCCTGCCGAAAGCCAAGGAACTGCGCCGCGTTGCCGAGCCGCTGATCACCCTGGCCAAGGAAGACAGCGTTGCTAACCGTCGTCTGGCCTTCGACCGTACCCGTTCGAAGTCCGCTGTTGGCAAACTGTTCAACGACCTGGGCAAGCGTTACGCCACCCGTCAGGGCGGCTACCTGCGCATCCTGAAGTGCGGTTTCCGCGCTGGCGACAACGCGCCTATGGCGTACGTCGAGCTGGTTGATCGTCCGGTCGGCGGTGCTGTAGAAGCTGCTGAGTAAGACGTTCTGTCTGCTACAGAAAACCGGGCCTAGTGCCCGGTTTTTTGTTTTTACATCTATTGTTTATTTCTATTGATGTAAGTCATGTAATGAATTTGTCCCTTTAATCTTGCTCGTCAATACTCTCTCTACAGCCGATTAGCCGGCCCTTGAAGACCGAAAAGGAGAGCCCATGAGCAAGATTCTCACCACCGCCAGCGGTGCACCTGTAGCCGACAACCAGAACTCCCGCTCCGCCGGCCCGCGCGGTCCGCTGTTGCTCGACGACTTCCACCTGATCGAGAAGCTCGCCCATTTCAATCGCGAGAACATTCCTGAGCGCCGCGTCCATGCCAAAGGCTCGGGCGCCTACGGTAACTTTACCGTTACTCACGATATCACCGGCTATACCAGCGCCAAGCTGTTCGAAGAGGTCGGTAAACAAACCGAGACTTTCTTGCGTTTCTCCACCGTTGGTGGCGAGCGCGGCTCTGCAGATACCGAGCGTGACCCGCGTGGCTTCGCGGTGAAGTTCTACACCGAGGAAGGCAACTGGGACATCGTCGGTAACAACACGCCAGTGTTCTTCATTCGCGATCCACTGAAATTCCCGGACTTTATCCACACCCAGAAACGCCACCCGCAGTCCAACCTGAAGAACGCTCAGATGATGTGGGATTTCTGGTCGCACTCCCCAGAAGCGCTGCATCAGGTCACCATCCTGTTTTCCGACCGTGGCATTCCGGACGGCTACCGTCACATGCATGGCTTCGGCAGCCACACCTACAGCCTGATCAATGCAAAGGGCGAACGCACTTGGGTCAAGTGGCACTTCAAGACCCAACAAGGCATCAAGAACCTCACCCCGGCAGACGCTGCACGCCTGGCAGGTACCGACCCGGATTACGCTCAGCGCGACCTCTTCGAGGCCATTGGGCGTGGCGACTACCCGCGCTGGACTGTCTGCATTCAGGTGATGAGCGAAGCCGAGGCTGCCAGCCGCGACGAGAACCCATTCGACGTGACCAAAACCTGGTCGCAGAAGGATTATCCGCTCATCGAGGTGGGTGTGCTGGAGCTCAACCGTAACCCACTCAACTATTTTGCAGAGGTCGAGCAGGCCGCGTTCGGCCCGAGCAATATGGTGCCCGGCGTCGGTCTTTCACCGGACCGCATGCTGCAAGGCCGTGTATTCGCCTACGCCGACGCGCACCGCTATCGCGTGGGCACCAACCACCAGCAATTGCCAGTCAACGCGCCACGTTGCCCGGTCAACAGCTATCAGCGCGACGGCTCGATGGCCACCGGCAGTTACGGTAGTGCACCGAACTACGAGCCAAACAGCTACAGCGATGCCCCGAAACAGTCGCCACGTCATGCTGAGCCAGCATTGGCAATGAATGGTGCGGCTGATCGCTACGATCACCGCGAGGACACCGACTACTTCAGCCATGCTGGCGCCTTGTTCCGTTTGATGAGCGATGAGCAGAAAGCCCTGCTGATCAGCAACATCGCCGGTGCCATGGCCGGTGTCAGCGAAGACGTGATTCAGCGTCAGCTACAGTACTTCTTCAAGGCGGATCCGGCCTATGGCGAAGGGATTGCGAAGGCTTTGGGCATCAATCTCGCCTAAGTCGAAGTGATAAGAAGAACCGCCCTCATTTGGGCGGTTTTTCAATGAATATCACTACTGTTTAACCGATTTTTTGCGTCTGATTGCGCGTTTTTCAGTGACCATAGGCAAAAGCTGGTTCACACTATGTGGCATAGACGTTTTCACATGGAGAATCAGGGCGATGCAAGGCCACCCGGATGTAATCAACTATCTCGTCACGCTGCTGAAGGGCGAACTGGCGGCACGCGACCAGTACTTCATTCATTCGCGCATGTACGAAGACTGGGGCCTGTCCAAGCTCTACGAGCGCATCAACCACGAGATGGAGGAAGAGACGCAGCACGCCGATGCCCTGATGCGTCGTATCCTCATGCTCGAAGGGACCCCTGACATGCGTGCGGATGACCTGGAGGTCGGTAGCACCGTGCCGGAAATGATCGAGGCAGACCTCAAGCTCGAATACAAGGTGCGCGGTGCGCTTTGTAAAGGCATCGAGCTATGCGAACTGCACAAGGACTACGTCAGTCGTGACATCCTGCGTGCGCAGCTGGCCGACACCGAAGAAGATCACACCTACTGGCTTGAGAAGCAGCAGGGCCTGATCAAGGCCATTGGGCTGGAAAACTACCTGCAGTCGCAGATGTAAGTTACCCACAGGCTCAAGTAAAAGCCCCTGGCACCCTCGGTACCAGGGGCTTTTTCATTGCGCTGGCAACACTTAGGCCCGATCCCGCTCCAGCAATGGTTTCAGGTAATGGCCGGTATATGACTGCTTCATCTCGCTCAGCTCTTCTGGCGTACCGCAGGCAATGATCTGCCCACCCTTGGAGCCGCCCTCAGGCCCCAGGTCAACCAGCCAGTCGGCAGTCTTGATCACATCCAGGTTATGCTCGATCACCACCACGGTATTGCCGTGGTCGCGCAGGCGATGCAACACATCCAGCAGTTGCTGGATATCGGCAAAGTGCAGACCGGTAGTAGGTTCGTCGAGGATGTACAAGGTCTTGCCGGTATCGCGCTTGGACAATTCGCGCGACAGCTTCACCCGCTGCGCCTCACCGCCGGACAACGTGGTCGCTGATTGCCCCAGTTTGATGTACGACAGGCCCACATCCATCAACGTTTGCAGCTTGCGCGCCAGCGCCGGCACCGCATCGAAGAACTCTCGGGCATCCTCGATGGTCATTTCCAGCACCTCGTGGATGTTCTTGCCCTTGTACTTGATCTCCAAGGTTTCGCGGTTGTAGCGCTTGCTCTTGCACACGTCACACGGCACGTAGATGTCCGGCAGGAAGTGCATTTCCACCTTGATCAGGCCATCGCCCTGGCAGGCCTCGCAACGGCCCCCCTTGACGTTGAATGAGAAACGCCCCGGACCATAACCCCGCGAGCGTGACTCCGGTACACCGGAGAACAGCTCGCGGATCGGCGTGAAGATGCCGGTGTAGGTCGCCGGGTTGGAGCGTGGTGTGCGGCCGATCGGGCTCTGGTCGATATCCACCACCTTGTCCAGGTGCTGCAGGCCGTCCATGCTGCTGTGCGGTGCGGCTTCCAGACTGCTTGCGCCATTGAGTGCCGTGGCGGCCAAGGGGAAAAGGGTGTTGTTGATCAGCGTCGATTTGCCCGAGCCGGATACACCAGTCACGCAGGTCAGCAGGCCGATCGGTACTTCCAGGTCGACGTTCTGCAGGTTGTTGCCACGCGCGCCTTTGAGCTTGAGCTGCAGCTTCTTGTTGCGCGGCGTGCGCTTGGCCGGCACGACGATCTTCTTGCGCCCGGACAGGTACTTGCCAGTCAGCGAATCGGGATGGTTCATGACCTCCTGGGGCGAGCCCTCGGCGACGATCTGCCCACCGTGAACACCGGCGCCTGGGCCGATATCGACCACGTAGTCGGCCAGCCGAATGGCGTCCTCGTCGTGTTCCACCACGATCACCGTGTTGCCCAGGTCGCGCAAATGGTTGAGGGTGGCCAACAGGCGGTCGTTGTCGCGTTGATGAAGGCCGATGGACGGTTCATCGAGGATGTACATCACCCCCACCAGACCGGCGCCGATCTGGCTGGCGAGTCGGATACGTTGCGCTTCACCGCCGGACAGGGTGTCGGCGCTACGATCCAGGGTCAGGTAGTCGAGGCCGACATTGACCAGGAACTGAAGTCGTTCGCAGATTTCCTTGAGGATTTTTGCCGCGATTTCGCCACGGCGGCCGGTGAGGGTCAGTTGACCAAAGTAGTTGCTGGCTTCACCAATCGGCAAATTGGTTACCGCCGGCAGGGTTTTCTCGCCCACCCACACATGGCGCGCCTCGCGGCGCAGGCGCGTACCCCGGCAATCCGGGCACGGTTGCGTACCAAGGAATTTGGCCAGTTCTTCACGCACTGTGGCCGATTCGGTTTCACGGTAGCGGCGCTCAAGGTTCGGCACAATGCCTTCGAACGGGTGCGATCGCTTGACGATATCGCCTCGGTCGTTGAGGTACTTGAAATCGACACTCTGCTTGCCGCTGCCCTGCAGGATCACTTTCTGGTGTTCGGCTGACAGCTCGCCGAAAGGCTCCTCCAGGCTGAAGCCATAGTGCGCAGCCAACGAACCGAGCATCTGGAAGTAGTACACGTTACGCCGGTCCCAGCCGCGGATCGCGCCTTCGGCCAAGGTCAGTTCCGTGTTGACCAAGCGTTTGGTGTCGAAGAACTGCTTGACCCCCAGGCCGTCGCAAGTCGGGCAAGCGCCCGCCGGGTTGTTGAAGGAAAACAGCTTCGGTTCCAGCTCGCTGATTGCGTGGCCGCACACCGGACAGGCGAAGCGCGCGGAGAAGATCGTCTCTTCGCCTTGTTCGTCGTCCATCGGTGCCACCAGGGCAATACCGTCGGCCAGCTTCAACGCGGTTTCGAACGATTCGGCCAGGCGCTGTTGCAGGTCGGCGCGGACTTTGAAGCGGTCCACCACCACATCGATGCTGTGCTTCTTCTGTTTGTCCAGCTTGGGCAATTCATCGAGTTCGTAGAGCTTGCCGTTGACCCTGGCCCGCACGAAGCCCTGGGCGCGAAGCTCGTCAAACACCGCCAGGTGCTCGCCCTTGCGCTCGCGCACCACCGGCGCGAGCAGCATCAGCTTGCTGCCTTCCGGGCGCTCCAGCACCAGGTCGACCATCTGGCTGATCGTTTGCGCCTCCAGCGGGATATCGTGGTCCGGGCAGCGTGGAGTACCGACGCGGGCGTACAACAGGCGCAGATAGTCGTAGATTTCGGTGATGGTGCCGACCGTGGAGCGCGGGTTGTGCGAGGTCGACTTCTGCTCGATGGAAATCGCCGGCGACAGGCCTTCGATGGTGTCGACGTCGGGCTTTTCCATCATCGACAGGAACTGCCGGGCGTAGGCCGACAGCGATTCCACGTAGCGGCGCTGGCCTTCGGCGTACAAGGTATCGAACGCCAGGGACGACTTGCCGGAACCGGACAGGCCGGTGATCACGATCAACTTGTCCCGGGGCAGGGTCAGGTCGATGTTCTTCAGGTTGTGGGTACGTGCCCCACGAATCAGGATCTTGTCCACTGCGGCCTCGCTTGGCGGGCATAAACAAGGAAGTATACGGCGCGCCAGTATGACGCGGCAAAGCGTCGCGTAGATGCCGTCAAGCTGTCGGACTGATAGAATCGCCGCCGGTTCACACGAGGTTAATCCATGCACGACACCCACAACGAGCGTATGAGTGGCGGCGAAACCCGCGCCGCTGGCGGCCTTGCCCTGGTCTTTGCCTTTCGTATGCTGGGCATGTTCATGGTCTTGCCGGTACTGGCCACCTACGGCATGGACCTGGCTGGCGCCACGCCTGCCCTGATCGGCCTGGCCATTGGTGCCTATGGCCTGACCCAGGCGGTATTGCAGATCCCGTTCGGGATGATTTCCGACCGCATCGGTCGCCGGCCGGTGATTTATCTGGGGCTGGTGATCTTCGCCCTGGGCAGTGTACTGGCGGCCCAGGCCGACTCTATCTGGGGCGTGATTGCCGGGCGCATCCTGCAGGGCGCGGGGGCAATTTCTGCTGCGGTCATGGCACTGCTGTCGGACCTCACCCGCGAACAACACCGGACCAAGGCCATGGCCATGATCGGCATGAGCATCGGCCTGTCGTTTGCTGTCGCCATGGTCGTCGGTCCATTGCTGACAAGTGCCTTTGGTTTGTCAGGTTTGTTCCTGGTCACGGCTGGGCTGGCCCTGGTCGGCATGCTGTTGATCGCGTTTGTCGTGCCCAGCACCCACAGCATTTTGCAGCACCGCGAGTCGGGTGTGGCGCGCCAGGCCATCGGCCCGACCCTGCGCCATCCGGACCTTCTGCGCCTGGACGTCAGCATTTTCATCCTGCACGCCGTCCTCATGGCCAGCTTCGTTGCGCTGCCGCTGGCGTTCGTCGAGCGTGGCGGCCTGCCCAAGGAGCAGCATTGGTGGGTGTACCTGACCGCGCTGTTCATCTCATTTTTTGCAATGGTCCCGTTCATCATCTACGGCGAAAAAAAGCGCAAGATGAAACGTGTGTTGGCCGGCGCGGTCAGTGTCCTGCTGCTGACGGAGATATACTTCTGGGAGTGGGCTGACGGTTTGCGCGGACTGGTGGTTGGCACCGTGGTATTCTTTACCGCATTCAACCTGCTGGAGGCTTCGCTGCCTTCTCTGGTGAGCAAGGTGTCGCCTGCCGGTGGCAAGGGGACGGCAATGGGGGTGTATTCCACCAGCCAGTTCCTCGGTGCAGCGTTAGGCGGGATCCTTGGCGGCTGGCTGTTCCAGCACGGTGGGCTGAACACGGTGTTCCTCGGTAGCGCGGTGCTGTGTGCTATCTGGCTGATCGTCGCCTTGCGCATGAACGAGCCGCCATATGTGACCAGCCTGCGCATGCCCCTGACGCCTGAGGCGGTCCGGGAAGCCGGCCTGACCGAGCGCCTGATGGCCGTGCCGGGTGTGACCGACGCTGTGGTGGTGGCAGAAGAAGCCGCCATCTATATCAAACTGGATACGAAAATTTTGGACCGTGCGACCCTCGAGCGACTGGTGAATCCAGCCTCTTCGGCGTGCGAAGCCTAGGAGAACGTTATGGCCCGTGGGGTTAACAAAGTCATTCTGGTCGGTACCTGTGGCCAGGATCCCGAAGTCCGCTACCTGCCCAACGGTAACGCCGTGACCAACCTGAGCCTGGCCACCAGCGAGCAGTGGACTGACAAGCAGTCGGGCCAGAAGGTCGAGCGTACCGAGTGGCACCGTGTGTCGCTGTTCGGCAAGGTTGCCGAAATCGCTGGCGAGTACCTGCGCAAGGGTTCGCAGTGCTACATCGAAGGCAAGCTGCAGACCCGCGAGTGGGAAAAAGACGGCATCAAGCGCTACACCACCGAGATCATCGTCGACATCAACGGCACCATGCAGCTGCTCGGCGGTCGTCCGCAAGGCCAGCAGCAGGGCGGCGACCCATACAACCAGGGTGGCGGCAATTACGGTGGCGGCCAGCAGCAACAGTACAACCAGGCACCGCCACGCCAGCAGGCCCAGCGCCCGCAACAGGCCCCTCAGCGCCCAGCGCCGCAACAGCCTGCGCCGCAGCCGGCTGCTGACTTCGACAGCTTCGATGACGATATTCCGTTCTGATCAGAGCGGTAAGGCGTTCAGCAAGACCAGAAACCCAGGGCAGTTGCCCTGGGTTTTTTTATGGGCAGCACCGCGTATCTGGCATCGCTTTCAGTAGAACAACCGCGGCTCCGCCGAATCCAGCAGGCTTGCCAGCTTGGTCAGGGCAAAGCCCAGTGCCTGGCGGCTGGGTGCCATCAGGGCGATGCGCACACCGCTGGTGGGGTGGCTGCGTTCTGGCAGGAACTGGCTGCCGCTGACCACCGTTACGCCGTTATCACGCGCCAGGTTGGCAAACTCGTCGCTGGTCCACGGTTCTGGCAGCTCCAGCCAGATATGGAAGCTGTGAGGCTGGGTGCGGATCTTGTATTGGCCAAGAATCTCCCGGGCCATGTGCTGGCGCGCGGCCGCCTCCTGTTGCTGCATACGCACCAGCTGGTCGGCCTTGCCGCTGTTGATCAGGTTGCTGGCCAGTTGCGCCATCAGTGGCGATGGCATCCACACGCTGCTGCGTACCATCGATGATAACCGCGACAGGGTTTGCGGCGGGGCGTACAGGTAGCCGATGCGCAGTGCCGGCAGCACGCTTTTGGACAGGCTGGTGAGGTACACCGAGCGTTCAGGCGCATACGCTGCAAGCGGCTTGTAGCCCGGGTCGGGCTCGAGAAAACCGTAGATATCGTCATCCACGATGAACAGGTCGAACTCACGGGCGATCTCGGCGATAGCCTGACGCCTTGCTGGGGGCATGATCGAGTTGGTCGGGTTCTGGTGCGTGGTGACGCACACCAGCAGGGAAGGGCGGTGTTCCAGGCAGGCCGCGCGCAATGCCTCCGGGATGAGCCCGTGTTCGTCCATGGCGACGCCGCGCAGGCGCCGGCCCAGGCTGTGGGCCAGGGATATGATGCCCGGGTAGCAGAGCGACTCGCACAGCACCACATCGTCACTCTTCGACAGGCTGCTGATGGCCACCAGCAGCCCATGCTGGGCGCCAGCGGTCAGTACCACCTGCTGCCAGCGAGCATCAGGCAGCCAGCGCTGTATCCAGGTCGCACCGGCTTGTTTGTGGGACGTGTGGCCACCTTCTGTCACATAGTCGAGTACCTGCCCCAAGTCCGAGGAGGCGGCCAGTTCGCGGATAGCCGTGCCTAGCCACTCGCTCATGTGAGCGTCGTTGGGCTTGATGATCGAGAGGTCGATCTGGCTACTTTCGCCGGCAACGGGTGTGGGCACCGACGGGGCGGGTAATGGCTGCCGCAGTTGCCTGACAAATGTGCCTCGGCCTACCTCGCCAGCCACCAAACCACGCTTGGCTGCTTCGTCGTAGGCCCTGCCAACCGTGCCGGGGGTTACATTCAGCGCCTCGGCCAGGTCCTTGAGCGTGGGTAAGCGATCACCTTCTGCAAGCCGACCACGTTCGATGTCCTGTTCAAGGGCATCAGCGATCATCAGGTAAACCGGCTGTGTTTGATGGCTGTATTGGGGAACCCACATGGGAGATGGCACCAGGCTCTGCAAGAGCGCGAAAGCCTAGCATGAAAGCTCGGATGCAGGTAATGATGGTAATTGGTTAAATTGAGTTGAATTTATTTTAGATTGAATCGATTCAATTTTTGAAATTACAATCATCGCACCGATCAGACCGGCCACACTCGGGCTGCGCCTGGCATAACGCTCCACTGGATGGACATCGCTATGGAAATGTTGGGTTCTTACTGGGCGGAGCACTGGTTGCTGGCAGTCCTCATACTTGGCGCGATCGCCTTCGTTGCGGGCTTCGTCGACAGCATTGCCGGTGGTGGTGGTTTGTTTCTGGTGCCGGGTTTTCTGCTGGTTGGCCTGCCGCCCCAAGTGGCACTGGGCCAGGAAAAACTGGTCAGTACCCTCGGCACGCTGGCGGCTATCCGCAACTTCCTGGCCAACAGCAAGATGGTCTGGCAGGTAGCGTTGGTCGGGGTGCCGTTTTCGCTATTAGGCGCCTACCTGGGGGCACACCTGATCGTATCGATCTCGCAGGAAACGGTGGGCAAGATCATCCTGGCACTGATCCCGCTCGGCATTCTCATTTTCCTTACCCCCAAGGATCGTCCGGTCGAGGAGCGCGAGCTGTCTTCGCGAATGCTGTACACCGTAGTGCCGTTGACTTGCCTGGTCATCGGCTTCTATGACGGCTTTTTCGGCCCCGGTACCGGCAGCATGTTCATCATCGCTTTCCATTACCTGCTGCGCATGGACCTGGTCTCCAGTTCAGCCAACTCCAAAACCTTCAACTTCGCTTCCAACATCGGTGCTTTGGTGGCGTTCGTCAGCGCAGGCAAGGTCGTCTACCTGCTGGCATTGCCACTTGTGGCCTGCAACATCCTCGGTAACCACCTGGGCAGTTCCCTGGCCTTGCGTAAAGGCAACGATGTGGTGCGCAAGGCGTTGGTGTTCTCGATGCTCTGCCTGTTCACCAGCCTGGGCGTGAAGTACCTGACCTGACCCATTGATAGGAGATAACGAATGAAAACCGCATTTGTAACCGGTGCTTCCTCAGGCTTTGGCCGCGCCATCTGCTGCACCCTGATCGGCAAAGGCTACCGTGTGGTCGGTGGCGCCAGGCGCATGGACAAACTGAAAGCACTTGAGGACGAACTGGGCGTAAATTTCATTCCGCTGGCGCTGGATGTCACTGACCCCGAATCGCTCGAGAAGGCGGTCGAGCAGCTGCGTGAGGCGTCGCTGCAGATCGATCTGCTGGTCAACAACGCGGGGCTGGCGCTGGGCGTGGATCGAGCCCAAACCAGCAGTGCCGCAAACTGGCAGCAGATGATCGACACCAACATCACCGGCTTGGCCATGGTCACCCACAAGATCCTGCCGCAAATGGTGGAAGCCGATAGCGGCATGATCATCAACATCGGCTCGATTGCCGGCACTTACCCCTACCCGGGCGGTAACGTGTATGGCGCCAGCAAGGCGTTCGTCCGCCAGTTCAGCCTCAACCTGCGTGCCGACCTGGCTGGCACCCGCGTGCGGGTGAGCAACATCGAGCCGGGGCTGTGCTCAGGCACTGACTTCTCGGTGGTGCGCCTCAATGGCGACCTGGACGCCGTGCAGGCCTTGTATCGGGATGTAGAGGCCCTCCTGCCGGAGGACATCGCAGCAACGGTAGCCTGGGTTGCCGAGCAGCCGGCGCATGTGAATATCAATACCATCGAGATCATGCCTGTGGCGCAGAGCAGTGCGGCGCTGAATGTGGTGCGCAACTTGCCACGTGCCTGATCGGGGCCGCACCACTGACCCAGGTCATCGCACCTTCTGGATTCTTGACTAGTCTTATCCTTTGGCGGCCATCAATTGGCCGCCACCGTGACTACCAAGAGGCGCCGGCAATGTTCCGCGCGTCCACCACCTGATCAGGAGTGCACGATGGACCTGAACCGTCGGCAGTTCTTCAAGGTCGCCGCCGTCGGCCTTGGAGGCTCGAGCCTTGCGGCGTTGGGCATGGCCCCAACGCCGGCATTCGCCGAGCAGGTGCGTCACTTCAAGCTGGCGCATACCAAAGAAACCCGTAACACCTGCCCCTACTGTTCGGTCGGCTGCGGCCTGATCCTGTACAGCCAGGGTGATGCGGGGAAGAACGTCAAACAGAACATCATCCATATCGAAGGGGACGCCGACCACCCGGTCAACCGCGGCACACTTTGCCCGAAAGGCGCCGGCTTGCTGGACTTTATCCACAGCCCGAGCCGCCTGCAGTACCCCGAGGTTCGCAAGCCGGGCAGCAAAGAGTGGGTGCGGGTCAGCTGGGACGAGGCGCTGGACCGCGTCGCCGACCTGATGAAGCAGGACCGCGATGCCAACTTCATCGAGAAGAATGCCCAAGGCCAAACGGTCAACCGCTGGCTCACCACCGGTTTTCTTGCCGCTTCCGCTGCTTCCAGCGAGGCTGGCTACCTGACCCACAAGGTCATCCGCGCAACAGGCATGCTGGGGTTCGATAACCAGGCACGTGTCTGACATGGCCCGACGGTGGCAAGTCTTGCCCCGACGTACGGCCGTGGCGCCATGACCAACCACTGGTCCGATATCGCCAACGCGAATCTGGTCCTGGTGATGGGTGGCAACGCAGCAGAAGCGCATCCGTGCGGCTTCAAGTGGGTGACCGAGGCCAAAGCGCACAACAAGGCGCGGCTTATTGTGGTCGACCCGCGGTTTACCCGTACCGCTTCGGTGGCGGACTACTACGCGCCGATCCGGACCGGCACCGATATCGCCTTCATGGGCGGGCTGATCAACTACCTGCTCAGCAACGACAAGATCCAGCACGAGTACGTGCGCAACTACACTGACGTGTCGTTCATCGTCAAAGAGAACTATGGCTTCGAGGATGGCCTGTTCAGCGGCTACGACGAGGCCAAGCGTGTGTACGCCGACAAGTCCGGCTGGGGTTACGAGCTGGGTGAGGACGGCTATGCCAAGGTCGACCCGACACTGCAGCATCCTCGCTGCGTGTTCCAGCTGATGAAGCAGCATTACAGCCGCTATACCCCGGAACTGGCGAGCATGACCTGTGGCATGCCACAGGACGCCATGATGAAGGTCTGGGAAGAGATCGCCTCCTGCTCGGTTCCGGGCAAGACCATGACGATCCTTTATGCGCTAGGTTGGACGCAGCATTCGATCGGTGCGCAGATTATCCGCAGTGCGGCCATGGTCCAGCTGCTGCTCGGCAACGTCGGCATGCCCGGTGGCGGGGTCAATGCCCTGCGCGGGCACTCCAACATCCAGGGCCTGACCGACCTCGGCCTGCTGTCCAATTCGCTGCCGGGCTACCTGACCCTGGCCGGTGACGCCGAGCAGGACTACGCCGCCTACATCGACAAGCGCGCTTCCAAGCCGCTGCGGCCTGGGCAGTTGTCGTACTGGCAGAACTACGGCAAGTTCCACGTCAGCCTGATGAAGGCCTGGTACGGCGCCAATGCCACGGCGGAAAACAACTGGGGTTATGACTGGCTGCCCAAACTCGATGTACCGGCCTACGACGTGCTGCGCATGTTCGAGATGATGGGCCAGGGCAAAGTCAACGGTTATATGTGCCAGGGCTTCAACCCGATCGCCGCGCTGCCGGACAAAAACCGCGTCACTGCGGCACTGGGCAAGCTCAAGTGGCTGGTGATCATGGACCCCTTGGCCACCGAGACCTCGGAATTCTGGCGTAACGTCGGGCCGTTCAACGATGTCGACACGGCCTCTATCCAGACCGAAGTGATCCGCTTGCCCACTACCTGCTTCGCCGAGGAAGACGGCTCGCTGGTCAACAGCAGCCGCTGGCTGCAATGGCACTGGAAGGGCGCAGACGGCCCGGGCGAGACGCGCACCGACGTGCAGATCATGAGCGAGCTGTTCCTGCGCCTGCGCCAACGTTACCAGGCCGAAGGGGGCGCCTACCCTGACGCGATAATGAATATCAGCTGGCCGTACAAGATCCCTGAAGAGCCCTCCCCGGAGGAGCTGGCCAAGGAGATGAACGGCTGGGCGGTGGCCGATGTCACCGACCCGACTGGCGCGGTGATCAAGGCGGGCCAGCAACTGGCGGGCTTCGGTCAGCTCAAGGACGACGGTAGCACCGCGTCTGGCTGCTGGATCTTTGCCGGTAGCTGGACCGAACAGGGCAACCAGATGGCTCGCCGCGACAACAGCGACCCGTATGGCATGCACCAGGTGCAGAACTGGGCCTGGGCCTGGCCGGCCAACCGCCGCATCCTTTACAACCGTGCCTCCAGCGACCCGCAAGGCAAGCCGTGGGACCCGGAGAAAAAGCGCCTGGTATGGTGGAACGGCAAGGCCTGGACCGGCACCGACGTGCCGGACTTCAAGGTCGACTCGCCGCCCGAGGCGGGGATGAACCCCTTCATCATGAACCCCGAAGGCGTGGCGCGTTTCTTCGCCATCGACAAAATGGCCGAAGGCCCGTTCCCCGAGCACTATGAGCCCTTCGAAACACCGATCGGCATCAACCCGCTGCACCCGCAGAACAAGAAGGCCACCAGCAACCCGGCCGGGCGCATCTTCGATTCTGTGTGGGACACCCTCGGCACGCACGATGAGTTCCCTTATGCGGCGACCACCTACCGGCTAACCGAGCATTTCCACTTCTGGAGCAAGCATTGCCGGCTCAACGCCATTGCCCAGCCCGAGCAGTTCGTCGAGATAGGCGAGGTGCTGGCCAACGAGAAAGGCATCAAGGCCGGCGACCGGGTACGGGTGTCGAGCAAGCGTGGGCATATCGATGCGGTGGCGGTGGTGACCAAGCGGATTCGCCCGCTGCAGGTCAATAATCAGACCGTGCACCAAATCGGCATTCCGCTGCACTGGGGCTTCACCGGCGCTACCCGGCATGGCTACCTGACCAATACCTTGGTGCCGTTCCTCGGTGACGGCAATACGCAGACGCCAGAGTCCAAGTCGTTCCTCGTGAAAGTGGAGAAACTCTGATGGCCAGCCAAGACATCATCGCCCGCTCGGCCACCACTACCGTGCCGCCCTCGGTGCGTCAGCAGGAGCAGGTCGCCAAGCTGATCGACACTACCAAGTGCATCGGCTGCAAGGCCTGCCAGGTGGCGTGCTCGGAGTGGAATGAACTGCGTGACGAGGTTGGCCACAACCACGGCACCTACGACAACCCCCAGGACCTCACTGCCGAGACCTGGACACTGATGCGCTTTACCGAGCATGAGCGCGACGACGGCAACCTGGAGTGGCTGATCCGCAAGGACGGCTGCATGCACTGTGCCGACCCAGGTTGCCTGAAGGCATGCCCGAGCCCGGGCGCGATCATCAAGCACGCCAACGGTATCGTCGACTTCAACCAGGACCACTGCATCGGCTGCGGCTACTGCATCACCGGCTGCCCGTTCAACATCCCGCGTATCTCGCAGAAAGACCACAAGGCGTACAAGTGCACCCTGTGTTCCGATCGCGTCAGCGTGGGGCTGGAGCCGGCGTGTGTGAAAACCTGCCCGACCGGAGCGATCGTGTTCGGCAGCAAGGACGAGATGAAAGTGCATGCGGCCGAGCGCATCGTCGATCTGAAGTCGCGGGGCTACGACAAGGCCGGGTTGTACGACCCGGATGGCGTCGGTGGTACCCACGTGATGTACGTGCTGCACCATGCCGACACACCAAAGCTGTATGCCGGCCTGCCGGACCAGCCAGTGATCAGTCCGTTGGTGGGGTTGTGGAAGGGCTTCACCAAGCCGCTGGCGCTGTTGGCCATGGGCGCGGCGGTGCTGGCGGGGTTCTTCCACTATGTGCGGATCGGCCCACAGCGTGTCGAGGAGGATGAACACCCGACACCGCCGGACGAAAGCGTGCATCAAGTGGACCCGTCGGTCCATGTCTATGATCCGAAGCAGCCCGGTGGGCAAGGGGAGCAGCGGCCATGAACGACAACAAACCCATCCTGCGCTACAACGCCAACGAGCGTAGCAACCACTGGGTGGTGGCGATCCTGTTCATCCTGGCTGGGCTGTCGGGGCTTGCGCTGTTCCATCCGGCGCTATTCTGGCTCAGCAACCTGTTCGGCGGCGGGCCGTGGACGCGTATTCTGCATCCCTTCATCGGGGTGGCGATGTTCGTGTTTTTCCTCGGCCTGGTATTGCGCTTCTGGCGGGCCAACTTCATCACCGCCAATGACCGCCTGTGGCTGCGCCGGGTGGACCGGGTAATGCGCAACGAGGAGGAGGGCGTACCGCCGATCGGCAAGTACAATGCCGGGCAGAAGCTGCTGTTCTGGACCCTGCTGGTGTGTATGCTGGTGCTGCTGGTCAGTGGCGTGGTGATCTGGCGCGCATACTTCAGCCATTGGTTTGGCATCGATGCCATTCGCTTGTCTGCGCTGCTGCATGCGCTGGCGGCCTTCGTGCTGATTCTCAGCATCATCGTGCACATCTACGCCGGCATCTGGATCAAGGGCTCGATCGGCGCCATGCTGCATGGCTGGGTCAGCCGCGCCTGGGCCCGCAAGCATCATGAGTTGTGGTACCGCGAAGTGACCGGCGACAAGACGCCGGGTGATCACGGACGAAAAGAAGGATAAGCGCTTGAGCACCCTACTCGAACCCGGGCAGATCGAAGCGTCGGCAGTCACGCCGCCATTTCTGCACCTGCCTGCCGCCAACCTGTTTGAACTGCGTGCCGCGCGCCTGGAGCAACTGGCAGAGGGCAACGCGCTTGGCGACTACCTGAGGTTGATTGCGCGGTTATGCCGCATCCAGCAGCAGCTTGTGGATAACCCGCCCGGCGGCATGCCGGTGGCCGAGGCGCGTCAGCGCCTGTGCATGGATCATGGTTTGCCGCCGCTGGCGGCTGACAGCATGGTGCGTGAAGGGCCATGGCTGGTCTGGTTGCAGGCACTGCTAGAGCACCTCAGCGGCGAAACCCGTGGTCCGATGGGTGAGGCCCTGCAGGTGCTACGAGGCAGTGATGACAATCAGCGCAAGGGCTGGGGCATTGCTTTGCTGGCAGGCCAGTACGATGGTGTGCCTGCAGCACTGGTGCCGTTTCTCGGGGCCGCGTTGCAGGCGGCCTGGTCCAGCTGGTTGCTGGCGCTGCCCGCACACCAGCTCAAGCCTGCCGGCAGCCTGGCCCAATGCCCGGCTTGTGGTTCGCCGGCGATGGCCGGGGTGGTGCGCAACCGTGGAAAGCACAACGGCTTGCGTTACCTGGCCTGTTCGTTGTGTGCCTGTGAGTGGCATGTGGTGCGGGTCAAGTGCGTGTACTGCGAGTCGAGCAAGGACTTGCGTTACACCAGCCTTGAGGATGATCGCCATGCGCCAGGCAAAGCGCCGCTGCGCGCGGAATGCTGCCCAGGGTGCGACAGCTACCTGAAGCAGAACTACCTGGAGAACGATGCGGCGGCCGAGCCGCTGGCCGATGATCTGGCCAGCCTGGCCCTGGATATACGTCTGGACGGGGAGGGCTTCCATCGCCTGGCGCCCAACCTGATGCTCGCGCCCGGTGGCGGGTGAGTGTCTACACTGAAAGATCGACTTGCCTTCTTCGCGGTCAAACCCCTGCCTACAGGTAATTGCGCCAACCCGCTGTACTTGTAGGAGCGGGTTCACCCGTGAATGGGCCAGCACAGACAACGGATCAGTCCAAGGTAGTACCGCATGTCCAACAGCCTTGCCAGCGACACCCCACGCCTGCCGTCCATCGATACCCTCCTTCGCCACCCGGCTTGCCTCCCTCTGATCGATCGCCACGGCCGTGACGCCGTGCTGAATACCCTGCGCCAGTTGCTCGACGACCTGCGCGAGCCCGCCCGTCATGGCGAACTCGGCAGCGCCGAACTGGCTCCGGAAATCCTCCTTGGCCGCAGCGGCGAACGCCTCGCCCTCCAGCAACGCAGCCAGGTTCGCCGCGTGTTCAATCTCACCGGGACCGTGCTGCACACCAACCTGGGCCGCGCCTTGCTACCGGAAGAAGCCATCGAGGCCATGCAGACCGCCGCTCGTTACCCGCTCAACCTGGAATTCGACCTGGCCACCGGCAAACGTGGCGACCGTGATGACCTGATCGAAGGCCTGATTCGCGAGCTGACCGGCGCCGAAGCCGTCACTGTGGTCAACAACAATGCCGCCGCCGTGCTGCTAGCGCTCAACAGCCTGGGCGCGCGCAAGGAGGGCATCATCTCTCGCGGTGAACTGATCGAGATCGGTGGTGCTTTCCGCATTCCCGACATCATGGCCCGTGCCGGCGTCAAGCTGCACGAGGTTGGCACCACCAACCGTACTCACGCCCGCGACTACGAGGCGGCCATCGGCCCGCGCACTGGCCTGCTGATGCGGGTGCATTGCAGCAATTACAGCATCCAGGGCTTCACCACCCAGGTGCCTACTGTCGAGCTGGCACGTATCGCCCACCAACATCAACTGCCACTGCTTGAAGACCTGGGCAGCGGCAGCCTGCTCGACCTTACCCGCTGGGGCCTGCCCGCCGAACCCACGGTACGCCAGGCCCTGGCCGATGGTGCCGATATCGTCACCTTCAGTGGCGACAAACTGCTGGGGGGGCCGCAAGCCGGGATCATCGTCGGCCACAAGGACTTGATCACCAGGATCAAGAAAAATCCGCTCAAGCGTGCGTTGCGCGTCGACAAGATCACCCTCGCTGCACTCGAAGCGGTGCTGGCGCTGTACCGTAACCCCGATCGCCTGGCCGAGCGCCTGCCCAGCCTGCGCTTGCTGACTCGCAGCCAGGCCGAGATTCAGGCCCAGGCCGAGCGCCTGGCGCCTGAGCTCCAGGCGCGCCTCGGCGAGCAATGGGCCATCCGTGTAGAGCCCGCGTTGGGCATGATCGGCAGTGGCAGCCAGCCGGTTGCACGCTTGCCCAGTGCCGCGCTGTGCCTGCGCCCGCAAGTGTCGAAGAAGTTGCGCGGGCGCAGCCTGCATGTGCTGGAGCGAGCCCTGCGTGACCTCCCGGTGCCGGTGCTGGGCCGCATTGATGACGATGCCCTGTGGCTGGACCTGCGCCAGCTGGATGACGAAGCCCAGTGGCTGGCCCAGTTGCCAGCCCTGCAGCTGGGGCCGGTGCAGTGATCGTTGGTACCGCTGGCCACATCGACCACGGCAAGACCGCACTGCTGCTGGCGCTGACCGGCCAGGCCGGCGATCAGCGGCAAGAAGAGCGCGCCCGCGGCATGACCATCGACCTTGGCTACCGCTATGCGGCGCTGAGCGAAGGCGCGCCGCTGACCGGCTTCATCGATGTGCCGGGCCACGAGCGTTTTATCCACAACATGCTGGCCGGCGCCCATGGCATCGACCTGGTGCTGTTGGTAGTGGCGGCCGACGACGGGGTCATGCCGCAGACCCGTGAGCACCTGGCGATCATCGAGCTGCTGGGCATTCCCCAGGCCTTGGTGGCGATCAGCAAATGCGACCGGGTCGAGCCGTCGCGTCTGGCCGAGGTGCAGATGCAAGTCAGTGAATTGCTGGCGCCTGGGCCATATGCCGGTGCGCGGCAGTTTCCGCTGTCGAGCATCAGCGGGGAGGGCGTGGACGCGTTGCGTCAGGCCCTGCTGGAGGCCGAAGCAGGTACACGGCAGCGTAGTGTCGTCGGTGGTTTTCGCCTGGCCGTCGACCGTGCCTTTGCGGTTACCGGCGCCGGTGTGGTGGTCACCGGCACGGCACTGGCCGGGCGGGTCAGTGCGGGTGATACGTTGTTGCTGGGCAAGGCCGGCAAGGTGGTACGCGTGCGTGGCCTGCATGCACAGAACCAGGCCGCGTTGGTGGCAGAAGCAGGCCAACGGGTGGCGCTGAACATCGCTGCCGAGCGCCTGGCCGTGGAGCAGGTGCACCGGGGCGACTGGCTGGTGCCCGAATGGTTGCATGCGCCCAGTGTTCGGGTGGATATCGAGCTAAACCTGTTACCTGGCGAGAAGCGTGCTTTCGAACATTTCAGTGCTGTGCATGTGCACCTCGGCACCCAGGATGTAACGGCCCGGGTCGCCTTGCTCGAAGGCGAAAGCCTGACTGCCGGTCAACGCATGTTTGCCCAGTTGTTGCTCAACGCGCCGTTGCAGGCCGTGCACGGCGACCGCCTGGTGCTGCGCGATCAGCGCGCCCAACGCACACTGGGCGGCGGCAAGGTGCTCGACCCGTTCGCACCAAGCCGCCAACGCCGCAGCGATGCCCGTCTGCAGCAGTTGCAGGTGCTGCGCGATGCAGCGGATCTGGAGCAGGCACTGCCAGCACTGCTCGCCAGTGCACCGGGCGGCATTAGCCCGCAGCGACTCGAGCGGCAGTTCAACCGCCTGCGGGAAACCTGGCAGTTACCGGATGATGTGCGGGTGGTGGCCACCCGGCAGGGCCAACTGCTGTTCGCCAACGCCCAATGGCAGGCGCTCAAGCAGCAGGTTCTGGAACAGCTGGCGCGCTTTCACGAGCAAGAGCCCGACCAGCTCGGCCCGGACCGCGATCGCCTGCGGCGCTTTGTAGCCTTGCCCCTGGAACGGCCGGCTTTCGTCAGCCTGCTGGATGAACTGCTCGACGACAGCGCCATCGCCAGCAGCGGGCCATGGCTGCATCTGCCCGACCACAAGGTGCAGTTGAGCGAAGCCGACAGTGCATTGTGGGCACGTCTGCAGCCGAAGTTGATCGCAGGGCAATACGACCCACCTTGGGTCAGGACGCTGGCGGGTGAGGAGAACCGTGCCGAAGCCGATGTGCGCCTGTTACTGCGCAAGTTGGCCCGGCTGGGTCTGGTGCATCAGGTGGTGCGCGACCTGTTCTATCCAGAGGCGACGCTGCAGCGCATGGCAGCGTTGATGCTGGGGCAGGCCAGCGAAACGCAGATAGTGCAGGTTGCCGCGTTTCGCGATATGTTGGGCATCGGTCGCAAGCGCAGTGTGCAGATTCTGGAATACTTCGACCGCATCGGCCTGACCCGGAGGGTGGCCGACCAGCGTCACATCCGCGCCGACAGCGCCCTGGCCCAACAACAGGCCAGGCACTGAGTTCAAGGAAGGCAATCGCGCCCGGTGGCGCGGCCGGGCTTCAAACCCGGTTGGGGACGGCAGCCGTTCCCGGGCAGGTTCGACTCCCGCTGCCTTCCGCCATTTTTTCACCCTTCAGGGCCTCTTCGCGGGTGAACCCGCTCCTACACAGGAAACGCAATCGTCGTAGGCGCGGGTTTATCCGCGAAGAGGCCCTAAAAGGCGCTGATCAAGCCCGTTCGCCACACAGATCCAGGACAAACCAGCGGTCTGCTGCGTCAGCATCCAACCCTGCGCCCAGTAGCGCCACCATCTTGCCCAGCGCTGCTTCACGGGTCATGCCACCGCCACTGACCAGCCCGGCCCCGCGCAAGCGGTTGCCCGCTGCATAGGTGTCGAACACCACCGAGCCTTCCGGGCACTGGCTGATAGCCGCCAGCATCACGCCGCGCTGGCGCGCTGCGCTCAGCACATTCAGCAGCGCCTGGTCATCCGATGGCCCGGTCCCGCTGCCGTAGCACTCCAGCAGCAAACCCTGCACACCACTGTCTATCAAGGCCTGCAAATGCCCGGCCTGAAGCCCCGGGAATACTGGCACAACCGCCAGGTTGACCGGCTTGCGCGGCTGCTTGTAGCCCAGTTCGGCAGGGATCGTATCGGCCCGCTCAGCGTCACGGTGGCGTGGCAGCGCAGCAAAGGCATCGAACGCTTCGCTGCGTAGCTTCGACGCCCGACAGCCATGCAGCAGCTGACCGTGGAAGTACAGCTGCACGCCATCTTCCAGGCCGTGTTCGAACTGGCGCAATGCGCCGCACAGGTTGTCCCAGGCATCGCTGTCCGGGGCACCTGCCGGCAGCATCGAGCCGGTCAGCACTACTGGTGCTGGCAGGCCCAGCAACAGGAACGACAACGCAGCAGCGCTGTAGGCCATGCTGTCGGTACCGTGCAGCACCAACACGCCATCGTGGCCCGCGACATCCACCGCCGCGACGATGGCATCGCGCATCGCCAGCCAGTTGTGCTGTTGCATATTGGCGCTGTCGAGCAGCGGGTTCAGCTCGTGCAGTGTCCATTGCACCTGGGGTGCATTGGCCATCTGGGCAAAGTGTTCACGCATCCGCGCGTCAAAACCACCGGCCGGTGCCAGGCCTTCGGGTGTTTCGAGCATGCCGATGGTGCCACCGGTATAGAGAACGAGAAGATTCTTTACTGCGCGCATGGAAAGCATCCGTAGCGGTGAGCGGACAAAGAAAAGCCGCCCGCGGAAGGGGCGGCTGGGCAGGGGAGGATATCAGCGCTGCGTCTGAACTTGGCCGACTGCGTTGTCAGTGGCTGTTTCCACCTGCGGATTGGCAGGCCAGGCATTGCGGTCCAGGTCCAGGTCGGCAAACTTGGACGAGTCGAACACAGGCTGCTTTACACCGGCCTTGCGCTGGTCGTCGTAGTCGCGCATGACCCGCAGGCCGACCTTGAACAGCAGGGCCAGGGCCACCAGGTTGACGAAGGCCAGGCAGGTCATGGTGATGTCGGCGAAGGCGAACACGGTCGACAGGTCTTGCATCGAACCCCACACGACCAGTGCCAGCACCAGGCCACGGAACACCATCAACACTGCGCGGTTACGGCTGAGGAATTGCAGGCTGTTCTCGCCGAGGTAGTAGTTGTAGAGGATGCAGGTGAAGACGAACAGCGACAGCGCCACGCTGACGAACACGCGACCCCAGTCACCGACTACGGCGGCCAGCGAGTTCTGGGTCAGGACGATGCCGTCACCTTCGAAGCCCGGGGTGTAGAAGCCCGACAGCAAGATCAGCAAGGCGGTGCAGGTGCAGATCACGAAGGTGTCGAGGAACACGCTGAAGGCCTGGACCACGCCCTGTGCGCCCGGGTGTTTCACCGCGGCCACGGCGGCGACGTTCGGCGCGCTGCCCAGGCCTGCTTCGTTGGCGAACACGCCACGTTTCACGCCCATGACGATGGCGCTGCCGAGCAGGCCGGCAAACGCCGGGTCGAGGCCGAAGGCGCTCTTGAAGATGGTTTCCAGCATGGCTGGCACGTGTTCGATCTGGGTGCCGATCACGTACAGGGTCACGCCGATGTAGGCCAGGGTCTTGACGGGTACCAGCAGGTCCGACACCGCCGCGATGCGCTTGATGCCGCCGATGAAGGTGATGGCCAGCAGTACGGCCAGCACAATACCGGTGTGGCTTGGGTCGAAGGCAAAGGCATTCTGCAGCGAGTGGGTGACGGTGTACGACTGCAGGCCGATGAAGGCGAAGCCGTAGGTGACCAGCAGCAAGATCGAGAACACGATGGCCATGCTCTTGCGCTTCAGCCCGTGCTGGATGTAGTAGGCCGGGCCGCCACGGTACAGGCCGTCGCCATCAGCGCGCTTGTACACCTGGGCCAGGGTGCATTCGAAGAAGCTGCTGGACATGCCCACCAGTGCGGTAACCCACATCCAGAACACGGCACCAGGGCCACCCAGGGTCACTGCGATACCGACACCGGCGATGTTGCCGGCGCCCACGCGGCCGGCCAGGCTCAGCATCAGGGCCTGGAAGGAGCTCAGCTGGCCTGCCTGGCCACGCAGCGATTCCTTGAACACGCTGAACATATGGGTGAAGTGGCGGAACTGGACGAACCGGGAGCGGATGGTGAAGTAGCTACCCAGCCCGACGATCAGCACGATGAGGAGTTTCCCCGAAAGGAAATCGTTGATTACTTCGAGCATTGGAAAATGACCTCGATTCTTATTCTTCGTGTGGAAAGACCAGCGGACGGCAGGCGCACCGCTATTCGTTGGGGCGCATGGTTGGCTATGACAAGAGTGGTTACAATTTCGCGGATTGCTCTGACTTGATGCGACTTGATGCTACAATGGCGTCATTCGCGTCACCTGGATTCCGCATATGAGCGATCACTTCGCTACAAACCTCAAACTTGCCTGCAGTCACTACCGCTCTATTTCCGAAGTTTGCCGCCAGCTGTCGATCAACCGCGCACAGTTCAACAAGTACCTGAGCGGGCAAAGCCGTCCGACGGCTTTCAACCTGAAGCGTATCGGCGACTTCTTCGGTGTCGAGGATTACGAACTGAACCTGCCCGCCGAGCAGTTCGCCCGTCTGATCGGTGCGCGGGTATCGCCCCAGGCCCAGCAGCCCAGTGACCCGATCAGCGAGTTGTTCCGCCCGTTGCACGAACATGGCGGCAACCTTTCGCGCTATTGCGGTTACTACTTCGAGTACTCCAACTGCATGTCGGTGCCGGGCACGACCCTCGTGTCGCTGGTGCACCTGTGGGAAGAGCGCGGCCGTTTTCTGTTCGAGCGTCAGGAACGGCAGGAACGCTCCAGCACCACCGATCAGCATGCCGAGGTACGCTGCCGCTACCTGGGGGCGGCGTTCCAGCTGCAGGACCGGATGTTCCTCATCGACTACGAGTCGCTGACGTTCAACGAAATGAGCCAGACCATCCTCATCCCCAGCTTCAAAAGCCGCATTACCCGGCTGAATGGCCTGAAGGCCGGCGTATCCAGCGGTGACCGGCGCAACCCGGCCTGTACCCGGGTGGTGTGGGAATACCTGGGCGAGGAGATCAATCGCATCAATGCGTATCGGCAGGTGAAACTGTACCGGCCGGATGATCCGCGCATAGATGACGATGTGCGCGAGCGATTGAGCGTGGCGCCATTGCGCAATGGTCTGTTCGAGATCGAGTAATGCTAAACGCCTTAAGCATTGTCGAGGATGAACGTTGCGACCGTGTCGGCAACCTGGTCCGCTATTGCCGGAGTACTGCGCAAATGAGCTGCGATGCCATGGTCGCAGTCGGTAAGAAACAGGCATTGCAAACGTGACGCTGAAACTGCTCGCATCAAGGCGAGGTTAACTTCTTCAGGAATCGGGCTATAGCGTTCAGTGCCAGCAAGCCACAGGTTGCCAGCGCTGGTACCGGGGCCTTTGCCGAATCGCTGGGAGTTGAGCCCGTCGTACTCGCCGATCACCATCAATACTCTTCCTCGAAACTGGTTGAGGAAGGTGTAGCTATCGCTCTCCAGAAAACCGAAAGGCTTGTTGATGGCGGCAGTGAATGCCGGGCCGAACGGCGCCTGGTGGGCATCGTCTGGATAAACTGCAGGGCAGATCAATACGATGCTGTCCACTTGTGGCAACTGTGCTGCAAGCTTAAGCGTAATGGCCGCGCCAAGGCTGTGGCCAATGAGCGTTCGGCATCGAGGCGCGATATGCGCGTGGAAACGCTTTGCTTCATCAAGGTTCGTCGCCAGTGACGGCGACACTGCGCCTGGCTCGCTGGCGAGGCTATGACCTGACAGATTGCCAGTGAGTGAACCAATGCCTGCGGTTTGCAGGCGATAAAGCAGAGGGTTGAGCCGGGTAAAGTCGGAACGCGCGCCCCCCAAAACGAATGCGGGGGCTGCGCGCTCGATATCAGGTACCAGCAATCGCGCCTGTTGCTGGTAGTTTTCAAAGACTTCATTGATGAACAGCTCTTTGCCCGGGGCGGGCTCGTCAAACTGCCACTTCACGCGCTGCGGGGAAGCCTTTTGAATGTGCATGGTGCTCTCTAGAAGAACTGGTTGAGCCATTCGCCGAGCGGGTTGCCGGTATCGAGCAGCAGTTTGAGTGCCATGATGCAGCAGACGCTGACCAGCAGCGGTTTTATGAGGCGCGAGCCGAAGCGAACTGCGCAGCGAGCCCCCAATTGTGCGCCCAGAAAGGCGGCGAGCGCCATTGCCAGCGCCAGCGGCCAGATGATCGCCCCGCTGAGAGAAAAAACTGACAATGCGCCCAGGTTACAGGCCGCGTTCAAAAGCTTGCTGGTGCATACGGCTTGAATGAAGTGCTGGCCCAAGAGGACCACGCAGGCCAGCATGAAGAACGAGCCGACTCCAGGGCCGAAGATGCCGTCATAAAAGCCAATGATGGGTGCAGCCGTCACGCAGAATAGGCTAGTCGATACCTTTGCCTTGCGCGCTTGTTCATTCGGCTTTGGACTGAAGGCAAAGTAGGCGGCGATCAGGATCAGCAGTGGTGGGACGCACGCCTGTAAAACGCTTTTGGGGACGTAAGTTATCGACAAGGCCCCCAACGCCCCACCGATGAACGCCATGACAGCCATGGGACTGCCACGTCTCCAGTCGATCATGCCTTTGCGGGCGAAGGCGCACGTAGCCGAAACCGTAGCCGAAGCTGCCTGGAACTTGTTAGTGGCAATAGCTGCCAAGGGTTCTACACCGGCAATAAACAACACCGGGAGCGTGATAAGGCCACCGCCGCCGGCGATAGCATCAAAAAAGCCGGCCATCAGTGCAACCAGTGCGAGTAGCAGAACAAACGTCAAGTCGATTTCGATCATGGGGTATTTTCCTGTGCTCAACCACGTACCAGCAGCGGGTCTTCAGCGAGCACCAACGGTACGGCGAAGGGGGAGTATCCGAACTGACGGATAAGCAGGCGCCGGTTGCCCTCTGGGTAGAAATCCAGGTAGGCAGCTTCTGAATGAAGCATTGAACGTTCCTTGTCGTTTTTAGGTGAAACTCCCTGACTGGCAAGTGGGAGTCGACTATTCAATGCAGTTATGCCGAGACGTGGTAGTCAGCCCATTCCTCGTATGTCGTAGGAGATTTCTGTCTGTGGCGGTATTGAGCAGTGAAACGGTGGAATCACCCCCTGTGGCATCGAACGGGTCCGGTGTTGGACTTCCCGGGCAGGAAACCGCAAAATGACTCTTTTTTCTCATCAACCTCTCCGGATCTGCTGACTCTATGCGTATGCGCCTAATGCTGTTGGGTGGTGGCAATGCCCTCGGGCAAGCGCTGATTCGTCTTGGGGCCGAGGAGGACATCGCATTCCTGGCACCGCGCCCGCCCGAGAACGGCTGGGCGCCCTCAAGCCTCACTCAGCTGCTCGATGACCATCGCCCCGACGCGCTGGTCAACCTGGCCTATTACTTCGACTGGTTCCAGGCCGAGTCGGTCAGCGAGCAGCGCCTGGTTCAACAGGAGCGGGCGGTGGAGCGGTTGGCAGAGCTGTGCCAGCACCATCAGATCACCTTGGTGCAGCCCTCCAGCTACCGTGTGTTCGATGGTTCGCGGGCCACGGCCTATAGCGAAAAGGACGAGCCAGTGCCGCTGGGCTTGCGTGGCCAGGCCCTATGGCGCATCGAGCAGAGCGTGCGTGCGGCCTGCCCGCAGCATGTGTTGCTGCGCTTTGGCTGGTTGCTGGACGAGAGCATCGATGGCGCGTTGGGCCGCTTCCTGACCCGTGCCGAGCAACCACAGGAACTGCTGCTGGCCGATGATCGACGTGGCAACCCGACGCCGGTTGATGATGCCGCCCGAGTGATCCTGTCGGTGCTCAAGCAACTGGATTGCAATGCGCCGCTGTGGGGCACCTACCATTACGCCGGCAATGAGGCGACCACGCCGCTGGCGCTGGGCCAGGCGATCCTCGCCGAGGCCGGTCAATACCGCCAGCTGGCCGTTCAGGCCCCCACGCCGCAGGCCCATGCCGCGCGCCCGGATGCCAGCGAAGAGCCACAGCACGCGGTACTGGCCTGCAAGAAAATCCTTCATACCTTCGGTATCAAGCCGCGTGCCTGGCGCGCTGGTTTGCCACCTCTACTGGACCGGTTCTACCGCCATGGCTGACGCCCCCATCCTGATCACCGGCGGTGCCGGCTTCATTGGCTCCCACCTGTGCGATGCGTTGTTGGACAAAGGCTACGCCGTACGCATTCTCGACGACTTCTCCACCGGCCGGCGAAGCAATCTGCAGGTCGACCACCCACGGCTGGAACTGATCGAAGGTGATGTTGCCGATGCAGGGCTGGTCACTCAGGCTGCGGCTGGCTGCCGTGCTGTGGTGCATCTGGCGGCGGTAGCGTCGGTTCAGGCCTCGGTCGAAGACCCGGTGCGTACCCACCAGAGTAACTTCATCGGTACCCTCAACGTTTGCGAAGCCATGCGCGTGCATGGCGTGCGCCGGGTGCTCTTCGCCTCCAGCGCAGCGGTGTACGGCAACAATGGTGAAGGGGAGTCGATTTCCGAAGACACGCCCAAGGCGCCGTTGACCCCTTATGCCGTGGACAAGCTGGCCAGTGAGCAGTACCTGGACTTCTACCGTCGCCAGCATGGTCTGGAGCCGGTGGTGTTTCGCTTCTTCAATATCTTCGGGCCACGGCAGGACCCTTCCTCACCGTATTCCGGGGTGATCAGCATCTTCTGCGAGCGCGTTGTGCAGGGCTTGCCGATTACAGTGTTCGGTGACGGCGAGCAGACCCGTGACTTCCTTTACGTGGGCGACCTGGTGCAGGTGATGGTGCAGGCACTGGAGCAGCCGCAGGTTGAGGAGGGGGCGGTGAACATCGGGCTGAACCAGGCGACCTCACTGAACCAGTTGCTGGCTGCGCTGGAGAAGGTTGTAGGGAGCTTGCCAGCGATCAGCTATGCGGCGGCGCGATCGGGTGATATCCGCCATTCGCGAGCGGATAACCAGCGGTTGTTGGCGCGGTTCAAATTTGCGCAGGTAACGCCGATGGTTGAAGGCCTGACAAAGCTTCTCGGTAAAGGCTGAGCCCCGCGGGGCTGCTCAGCAGCCCTGACATCACCCATGCCGCACCCTTCTGCGCTGGCAATCTTCGGGATGTAAGACCCGCCCATCCTGGCCACGGACCTGCAATATTTCAAGCGCCTGCCCCGTCACGCCGTCCACCAGCTCCGAACGCGTTTCACCCGCCTCGAACAGAAACCGCTCCCCCCACTGCCTCAAACCAACCACCACTGGAAACACCGACCGCCCTTTGTCGGTCAGCACATATTCTTTATAGGCACTGCCATCCGACGCCGGCTGTGTCATCAGCAACCCGCTTTCCACCAACAGCTTTAGCCGCGAGGTGAGGATGTTCTTCGCCAGCCCCAGGTTCTTCTGAAATTCACTGAAACGCCGTAGGCCGTCAAAGGCATCGCGCAGGATCATCAGCGCCCAACGGTCACCCAGCACCTCCAGAGCCCGGGCCACGGGGCACTGCGCATTGTTTTCATCGAGCATGGGGCAAGCCTGTCTTGATTATCTGGTTGCAGATTAAAACCACATTTGCTAAATAGCCAGCATGTGGTTTCAAATTGAAACCAGATTCCAGAGGCTTTGCCCGATGACACCTTCGCTGACACGCTGGATAACCCTGTTGCTTGCCACCACCAGTGCGATGGCTGTGGCAACGGTGTACTTCGCTCAACCGCTGCTTGAGTCGATGGCTGCTGAGTTGGGGGTGGCGCAACAGCAGATTGGCTGGGTCGTTGGCGCGACCCAGGGGGGTTACGCCCTGGGGCTGCTACTGATTGTGCCCCTCGGGGACTTGGTCGACCGTAAACGTCTGTTGCTTGGCCAGTTGCTGTTCTCGGCGCTTGCGCTGGTCGGCGTTGGCATGGCGCCGAACTGGGCAATATTGCTGCTGGCTCTGGCTATCGCCGGGTTGATGGCAGTCATGGTGCAGGTGATGGTGGCTCATGCCGCGAGCCTGGCCTCACCTGGTCAGCAAGGGCAGGCGGTAGGCACCGTCACCAGTGGTGTGGTGCTGGGTATTCTGCTGGCACGGCTGGCTTCGGGCGGGCTCGCTGACCTGGCCGGTTGGCGAAGTGTGTACCTGGTCGCCGCAGGGCTCTTGATGGTGTTGGCGCTGGTGCTGTGGCGCAGTCTGCCCGGCGGGCAGCCGATGAGGAGTCGGCCGGGTTACCGGGCGCTGATCATGGCCCAGTTCAGCCTGTATCGGCACGACCGGTTGCTGCGCCAGCGCGGCGTGTTCGGTGTGTTGATCTTCGCCGCATTCAGCGTGCTGTGGAGTGCCATGGTCATGCTGCTCAGTGCTGCGCCGCTGGCGCTGAGCCATACCGAGATCGGCCTGTTTGGCCTGGCAGGTGTCGCGGGTACGCTGGCGGCTTCGCATGCCGGTCGTCTGGCCGACCTTGGAAGGGGTGAGCGTACGACCGGGGTGTCGTTGGCCCTGCTGACGCTGTCGTGGCTGCCAACAGCGTTCGTCGAGCATTCACTGCTGGCCTTCGTGCTGGGTGTGCTGATGCTGGACTTTGCCGTGCAGGCAGTGCATGTCACCAACCAGAGCCTGTTGCTGGCGGGGCGTGGTGCGATGGCTAGCCGTTTGATCGGCGCCTATATGTGTTGCTATTCGCTGGGCAGCGGTTTGGGGGCGGTGTTGGCGAGCTGGGTGTATGCACACTGGGGCTGGGTTGCCGTGTGTGGGCTTGGCATGGGCATCAGTGCCGTCGCACTGTGCTACTGGCTATGGCTGCAACGCGCGAGGGCGGCCGAAGCCGCCCTGCAATGTTCAGGTCAGAACTTGTAGCCAAGGCCGACCATGTATACCCATGGGTCGACGTCGACGTTGACCTTGGTCTTGCTGTAGCCAAGGGCGGTCGGGCCGTTGACGCTGGCCTTGGTGTCGATGTCGACGTACCAGACCGAGGCGTTTACCAGCAGGTTGTCGGTCAGCAAGTAGTCCATGCCCAGTTGGCCGGCGATACCTACCGAATCCTGCAGCTTGAGGTTGCTGAAGCCTTGTTGCTTGCGTGCGCTGCTCAAGTCTTCGTCAAAGAACAGGGTGTAGTTGATACCGACGCCAGCGTACGGCTGGAAGCGCGAATTCGGTTCCATTGGGTAGTACTGCAGCGACAGCGTCGGTGGCAGTTGCTTGATGTCTGCCAGCTTGCCGTCCAGCCCGCCGCCCAGGCCTTTTACGGCGACGGTGTGCTTGAACGGGGTAGCTGCCAGCAGCTCCAGGCCGATGTGGTCGGTGAGCATGTAGGCAAAGGTCAGGCCCAACTGGGTATCGCTGTCCAGGGTCGCCTTGGTGCCCGACACTTTGTTACCGTCAAACTTGAGGTCGCCGCTGCTCTCGTTCGGGGCGGTGGTGATGGCGCCTGCGCGCAGGATCATGTCCCCCGCCTGATAGGCGTGGGCGGCAGGGGCGGCGAGCGCAAGGGCCACAAGCGAGGCACCCAGCAAGGACTTGTTCATGGAAGCTCCCAAAGGACGTTATTAATCGAGTGGTCCAATGGTACGGAGCTGGTTAAACGGAAAGTTTGACCCAGCTCAAAGAAGCGTCTTCACGAATTCGAAACAGTTCTCATCTCAGCTCATAAGCGTAGATTTTCTCGGCTTCCATCTGGTAGCCGGCGTCGGCCAACTCGCTGCTGGAAGCTCTAACCTGCATCTTTCCCTCGATCCAGTAGGGCTGGTAGAGGTCTTCGACGCGCACGCCCATCTCGCTGAAAATGTGCACGATCTGGTTCGGCGGTGGCGGCGGCACGTGGATGCACGCGCCATAGTAAGGGACCAGCAGGAACTCGGTGGTGCGGCCTTCTTCGCTGACCTCCAGTGGCACGATGTAGCCGGGTAGTTTGACCTGTTGGCCGTCGAGGCTTTTTACCACTGGCGCATCGGGCGCCTGTTGACGCGCGGGTGGGGCGGATTCGACAGACAGGGCGTTGCTGAGCTGTGACATGTCGTGCAGCGGGGTGAGTTGCGGCGGGATGACCGGGGCGCCTTCGGGGATCAGGGCGGGCCAGTCCAGCTCCTTGGGTTCGGCGGCCCATAGAGGCATCGCTACCAGCAACAGCAAGGCCAGCAGCATGTGCATTGCCGGCCTCTTCGCGGGCATGCCCGCTCCCACAGGTACTGCACAAGCTCCGAAGCCTGTGGGGCTCCCTGTGGGAGCGGGCGTGCCCGCGAAGCAGGCGGTGAGGTGTTTGATCATTACGCGCACTCAGAGGTGTATGGACAGGCCGTCGGCCAGCGATTGCCGGTAAGCCCGCCACGCCGGCACGCTGCCCATCAGCAACGCGGCCCCCAGGATGATAGCCAGCAAGGTCCATTCATGGGTACTCGGCATAGCCAGTGGCAAGTACAAACCATAGTTGGCCTGCACATACCCCTGCGCCAGGGCGATACCCGCATATAGCAAGCCAAGCCCGGCCACGATCCCGACCGAGGCCAGTGACAGGGCTTCCAGTACCAGCAACCCCGCAATATGCCAAGGCCGGGCCCCGACCGAACGCAAGATCGCCATCTCTCGGCGGCGTTCGTTGAGGCTGGTGAGAATCGCCGTGAGCATGCCGATCAAACCGGTCAGCACCACGAACAGTGACACCACGAACAATGCCTGTTCTGCAGTGCCCATCAGGCTCCACAGCTCCTGCAGGGCAACCCCTGGCAGGATCGCCAGCAACGGCTCGCTGCGGTACTCGTTGATCTCTCGCTGCAAACTGAAGGTTGCGATCTTGCTGTTAAGGCCAAGCATGAACGCAGTGATGGCGGCAGGTTGCAGGTCCATGGTACGGGCCTGCTCGGCGCTGATGCGGCCGGCGCCACGAGCGGGTACGCCGTTGTGCCAGTCGATATGGATCGCTTCCATGCCGCCCAGGCTGATATGCAGGGTGCGGTCGACGGGTGTGCCGGTGCGCTTGAGTACGCCGACCACGGTAAACGGCTTGTCGTCGTGCTTGACCAGGCTGATTGCGGCCACACCGTGGGCCAGCACCAGCTTGTCACCCAGCTTGTAGTGCAATGCCTCGGCCACTTCGGCGCCGAGCACCACTTCGAACGGGTCGTTGGCGAACGTACGCCCCTGGCTCAGTTCCAGGTGCTGGCGGCGGCCGTACTGGTAATGGCTGAAGTAATCCGTGGTGGTACCCATCACTCTGTAACCGCGGTGCGAGTCGCCCAGCGAGATCGGGATTGCCCACTTCACCCGTGGGTCCTGTGCATAGTGCTGGAAGCTGTCCCAGCGGATGTTGTTGGTCGCGTTGCCAATGCGGAACACCGAGTACAGCAGCAGGTTCACCGAGCCGGAGCGTGCACCGACAATCAGGTCGGTGCCGCTGATGGTGCTGGCGAAGCTGGCACGGGCTTCGGTACGGACCCGCTCAACAGCCAGCAGCAGGCACACCGACAGGGCAATGGCAAAGGCGGTCAGAAACGCCGTGAAGCGGCGGTTGGCCAGGCTGGCCAAGGCAAGGCGGAGCAGGTACATCAGGCCTCCTGGGGCTTGGCAGCGCGGTTCAGTTCGGCAAGCGACAGGTGGCGGTCGAACAGCGGTGCCAGGCTCTGGTCGTGGCTGACGAACAACAAGCTGGCACCGGCGGCACGGCACTCATCGAACAGCAGGCGGATGAACGCTTCACGGGTGTCTGCATCCAGTGCCGAGGTCGGTTCGTCGGCAATCACCAGCTCAGGCTGGCCGATCAGTGCGCGGGCGGCGGCGACCCGTTGCTGCTGGCCGATCGACAGGCTGTCGGCGCGGCGGGCGAGCATGGCAGGGTCACCCAGGCCCAGGTGGGTCAGCAGCGTGCTGGCCGCCTGGTCAACACTGCCATGGCGCTGCTCGGCGCGGGCCTTGCGGCTGCGCGAGAAGCGGCAGGGCAGCTCGACGTTTTCACGTACCGAGAGGAACGGCAGCAGGTTGAACTGCTGGAAGATATACCCGGTGTGATCGACCCGAAAGCGGTCGCGGGCGCCCTGGCTCAGGCTGCCAAGGTCCTGACCGAGCAACTGGATGCGGCCCTGGACCGGCACGTTCACCCCGCCCAGCAGGCCCAGCAAGGTCGTCTTGCCACTGCCGCTGGGGCCCTTGAGAAACAGCGCTTCACCAGCGTCCAGGCGTAATGACGGAATATCCAGCAGCGGCGGGTGACCTGGCCAGGCGAACATCAGGTCATGCAGATCGATCAACGGCTGGTTCATTCAGAAGGCGACCGTTGCCTTGGCCGGCGTGGTTTCCACGCCTTTCTGGCCATTGGGGCCGATCAGTTGCACGTTGATTTTCTGGGTGGCGGGGAAGGCCTTGAACAGCGGCGCCAGGTCCAGCTCTGTCAGTTTGTCGGGGTTGGCGCAAGTCAGCTGATAATGGGCGCCGATGTCGCTGTGCTGATGGCCGTGCTCGTGCTCGTCACCCTCGTCGTCGGCCTTGGAGGCGTCACCGAAGAGAGGGCTTTCCAGTGCCTGCTGGTCTTCCTTGCAGCCTGCGGCGGCGGAAAGGCCGAACAGCTTTAGTGGTTGTTCAAGTTGCTGGCGCACGGCGGCGACTTTGGCCTTGTCGGCATCGCTGCTGGCGGCATGCTCGAAGCCGACCAGGTTCATTGCCGGGCTGTCCAGTTCCAGTTCCAAGGTATTGCCATCGAGCACTGCGTTTAGCTTGGCTACGCCATGCTCGTGGGCGCCGAGGGAGCCGTGGGCATGGTCATGATCATGGTCATCGTGAGCATGGGCCACGGCCAGTGGCAGCAAAGCGAAGGGCAGGGCGAGCAGCAGGCGACGCATGGACGACTCCGGAGCGGGCTGAAAGATCGAGTTATGTTATAACAACTTCTCGGCGTGCCGCCAGCCTGTGTGGCGCATGTTTCATGTTGCGGTAGCATGGCTGCATTGATTTGGGCTCAAGGAATGCATCATGAGAATTCGTGGACAGATTGGTGATTGGCCGGTGGACCTGACCATCGAGCTGACGCCTGAAGAGTGGGCGCAACTGGGGCGGCAGACCGAGGTGCCGATGGTAGCCCAGGCGGCCGCGACAGCTGCGGTGGTCGCACCGCGCCAAGATGACGGTCAGTGGGCTGCGGCGCGTGATGTGTTGCGTCTGGCAGGACAGATGAGCGGGCCGGAATTGCTGGACCGGCTGGAAGGGTTGGCGGGGAGTACGGCGGCGGGTAAACGGTTGCTGGTGCGCTTGCGGCACAGCAGTGAGGTAAAGGTAGAAAGTGGCGTGGATGCGCCGATGTATCACTGGGTGGGGTGAGTGCTGTTTTCGCTGTTGGAGCCAAGCCTGCGCGCTCGCCTGTAGGAGCGGGTTTACCCGCGAACACCGGCAGAGCCGGTGCCTTCACTGCGCTGGTTCCTCGCGGGCATGCCCGCTCTCACAGGTCCAGCGCAGGCTTCAAGGTCACTCAGAACATCGCCGCCGACAGCTTGCGACGATAAACACCAACCAGCGGGTGATCGCCACCCAGCAATTCGAACACCTGCAACAGCGCCTTCTGCGGCAGCCCGTTCTCGTAGCCACGGTTACGCTGGAACAGCTTCAGCAGCCCCTCCAGCGCCGCCTCATACTGCTGGCGCGCCAGTTGCTGAATGCTCAGCTGATAAGCCGCCTCGTCGTCTTGCGGGTTCTGCGCCAGACGGCTTTTAAGGTCTGCCACTTCCGGCAGGCTGGCAGCCTGGCGCAGGAAGGTCAGCTGGGCCTTGGCACCGGCCAGTGCAGCTTTGTGTTCGTCAGTCTTGACCGCATCCAGCACCACTTGCGCTTCGCCCAGCTCGCCACGCTCGGCCAGGCAGCGGGCATACAGGATCAGCGCCTCGACATTGCTGTTGTCCTCACCCAGCAGCGCCTGCAACAGCGCTTCGGTTTCGGCAAAACGGCTTTCGGCAAACAGCGCCTTTGCCTGCTCCAGTGGCGAGGCGGTGGGCGCGGCTGGCAGTTGTACATGCGGCTCGAGCATGGCGCGGATCGCCGACTCCGGTTGCGCCCCGGCAAAACCGTCCACCGGCTGACCGTCCTTGAACAGCACCACTGTCGGCAGGCTACGGATGCCGAACTGGGCAACCACCTGTTGCTCCACGTCGCAGTTGATCTTGGCCAGCAGCAGTTCGCCCTGGTAACCCTCGGCAATCTTTGCCAGCAATGGCATCAGCGCCTTGCACGGCGCGCACCACTCGGCCCAGAAGTCCACCAGCACTGGCTTGTGGAAGGAGTTCTCGATCACCAGTTGCTGGAAGTTGGTATCGGTGGCGTCGAAAATGTAAGGCGTGTCTTGGGTCATCGCGACTCTCGCAAACTCGTGTATGGCACCACTATAAGGTGTCGCGGCTGGCGTGGTACAGGCTGACCCGGCGGAATTCGTGTGGCTCGGCCAGGTCCGGCAGGGTCAGTGCTTCGAGCACGCCCAATTGCTGGTACAACGGGTGGTGAAAGTCACGTACCCGCGAGTCGGCCACCAAGGCCTCCCGGCCGCGGCTCAGGAAGGCATCCAGCAGCGGCAGGTTGGCGCGGTCGTACAGCACATCGGCAACCAGGATCAGGTCGAAGCGGTCTTCCTCGGCAAAAAAATCGCTGCTGTAGCGTAATGTCACCCCGTTCAGTGCTGCATTCGCACGGCAGGCATCGAGGGCCAGCGGGTCGAGGTCGCAGGCGACCACTTCCCGTGCTCCGGCGCGTGCAGCAGCAATGCCGGCGATACCAGAGCCGGCACCAAAGTCCAGCACGCGCTTGCCCGCCACCCACTCCGGGCGTTCGGCCAGGTAGCGGGCCATTGCCAGCCCGCTGGCCCAGCAGAAGCTCCAATAGGGAGGTTCTTCAAGAATGCGCCGGGTTTCTTCGCTGCTGAAGGCGCGATCCATGTTCTGGTCGTCGATCAGCCATAGCTTCAGGTCACAGTCGGGCAGTTCGCTGACGATCAGGCGTGCTTCGCCGATCAGGCCGCTGAGGGCCCGTTGCAGAGCCAGCGGCATCACTTAAGGCGCCTTCTCGAAACGCAGCGGGCCGGTGGCCTGGGTTTGTGCTTGGGTAATGCGCACCGGGGGCAGGTGCATGATCAGCTGGCCGGAGTTGCTGGCGCGGCCACGCAGTTCGACCCGGGCACCGGGCGGGAAGGCTTCGGGGTTGAAGCGCAGGTGGTAGGGCAGTGCCTGGCCGGTACCGGTCAGATTACTGCTGGCCAGCAGGCGCTGCGGGCGGTCGCGTTCGTCGATCACCAGCAAGGCCAGTTCCACCTCGGCACCCGCCGGAATTTCCAGCAAGGTGCCGCTCAGCTCGCGCTGGTAGGCCGGCAGCGGGCCCAGTACTTCGGCCTTGGCCGAAGGGGCTGGCGCGGGCACTGGGTTGTCGGTCTTTGGCCTGTCGCTGCCGCAGGCGGCAAGCAGAGCGGCGCAGCACAGCACGACGAGCGCTCGGTAGTGCATGGGGGAGTCCTTCACGGGCATATTTCCCATGGATGTTAACCCCTTTGGCTTGTCTTGCCAGTGCAATGCGCTACCATGGCCCTCCCTTTTTTTGTTGCCTGCCACCATGCACTGTCCCTTTTGCGGTGCCAACGACACCAAGGTCATCGACTCTCGCCTCGTCGCCGAGGGCGAGCAGGTGCGCCGCCGCCGTGAATGCGTGGCCTGCGGCGAGCGCTTCACCACCTTCGAAACCGCCGAGCTGGTGCTGCCCCGGCTGATCAAGCAGGACGGCACGCGTCAGCCCTTCGACGAAGAAAAACTGCGCGCTGGTATGCAACGGGCCCTGGAAAAGCGTCCGGTCAGCGTCGAGCGCCTGGAAGCTGCGCTGGCGCACATCAAGAGCCGGCTGCGTGCCACAGGCGAGCGCGAAGTCAAATCGTTGGTGGTCGGTGAAATGGTCATGGCCGAGTTGCGCAAACTCGATGAAGTGGCCTATATCCGCTTTGCTTCGGTGTACCGGCGCTTCCAGGACCTCGACGAGTTCCGCGAAGAAATCGACCGCCTGGCCCGTGAGCCAGCTAAAGAGTGAACATGCCCAGCCAAGCTGCCATTCTCGACGCCCACTACATGGCCCGCGCGCTGGAGCTGGCGCGTAAAGGCCTGTACACCACCCACCCGAACCCGCGCGTAGGCTGCGTGATCGTGCGCGATGGCGAAGTGGTCGGTGAAGGCTGGCACGTGCGCGCCGGCGAGCCCCATGCCGAAGTGCATGCCCTGCGTCAGGCCGGTGAACTTGCCCGCGGTGCTTGTGCCTACGTCACCCTGGAACCATGCAGCCATCATGGCCGTACGCCACCGTGTGCCGAGGCACTGGTCAAGGCCGGCGTGGCCCGTGTCGTAGCCGCCATGCAGGACCCTAACCCACAAGTGGCGGGGCAGGGCCTGCGGCGCCTGGCCGAAGCTGGAATCGAAGTGGCCAGCGGGGTGCTCGAAGCCGAGGCCCGCGCCCTCAACCCAGGCTTCCTCAAGCGTATGGAGCACGGCCTGCCGTTCGTTCGCGCCAAACTGGCCATGAGCCTGGATGGCCGCACTGCCATGGCCAGTGGTGAAAGCCAGTGGATCACCGGCCCGGCCGCGCGCTCAGCCGTTCAGCGCTTGCGCGCCCGCTCCAGCGTGGTGCTGACCAGCGCCGCCAGCGTGCTGGCAGACAACGCACGCATGACCGTGCGTGGCGCCGAGCTGGGCCTGGATGCCGAAACAGCCGCCCTGGCACTCAGCCGCACACCCTTGCGGGTGCTGGTCGATGGCCGCCTGCGCCTGCCACTGGCGGCGCCGTTCTTCCAGGCGGGCCCAGCGCTGGTGGTGACTGCTGTCGCAGATGACCCGCGCTATGCCGCTGCCGGCCACGAATTGCTCAGCTTGCCGGGCGACAATGGCCAGGTCGACCTGGGGGCGCTGCTTCATGCCCTGGCCGCCCGCGGCGTCAACGAAGTCCTGCTGGAAGCCGGTGCCGGCCTGGTCGGTGCCTTTGCACGGCAAGGCCTGGTCGACGAGTACCAGCTGTTCGTCGCTGGCACCTTCCTCGGCTCTCAGGCCCGGCCGCTGCTGGACTGGCCGATGGACAAGATGAGCGAAGCACCACGGCTGAAAATTACCGAAATGCGCGCAGTGGGCGATGACTGGCGGGTCACGGCCATCCCCCTGCCAGCGCCCGGCGTATAATGCCGGGCTTGCCCCGCGCAAACCGTTTTTGAGGAAGACCCCATGTTCACCGGCATCATCGAATCCATCGGCACCATCCGCAGCCTGACTCCCAAGGGTGGTGACGTGCGCGTCTACGTAGAAACCGGCAAGCTCGACCTGGGGGACGTCAAGCTCGGCGACAGCATCGCCGTCAACGGTGTATGCCTCACGGCCGTAGAACTGCCGGGCGACGGCTTCTGGGCCGATGTCAGCGTCGAAACCCTCAAGCGCACCGCCTTCATCGACCTCAAGAGCGGCAGCAAGGTCAACCTGGAAAAAGCCCTGACCCCCACCACCCGCCTGGGCGGGCACCTGGTCAGCGGCCACGTCGACGGGGTTGGCGAAATCATTTCGCGCAGCGATAACGCCCGCGCCATCCAGTTCCGTGTGCGTGCACCGAAGGAACTGGCCAAGTACATCGCCCACAAGGGTTCGATCACCGTCGACGGCACCAGCCTGACGGTCAATGAGGTCAATGGCGCCGAGTTCGAGCTGACCATTGTCCCGCACACTCTGTCCGAAACCATCATGGCCGATTACCGTGCAGGGCGTCGGGTAAACCTTGAGGTCGACCTGCTGGCCCGTTACCTGGAGCGCTTGCTGCTGGGTGACAAGGCCGCCGAACCGAGCAAGGGCAGTGGCATTACCGAAAGCTTCCTGGCCGCCAATGGCTTCTTGAAATCCTGATTGAGAAGGGGGTGCCGCGTGGCGCTCAACAGCATCGAAGAACTGGTCGAAGACATCCGCCAGGGCAAAATGGTCATCCTGATGGATGACGAAGACCGCGAGAACGAAGGCGACATCATCATGGCGGCCGAATGCTGCCAGCCTGAGCACATCAACTTCATGGCCAAGCATGCCCGTGGCCTGATCTGCATGCCGATGACCCGCGAGCGTTGTGAAACGCTGAAGCTGCCGTTGATGGCGCCGCGCAACGGCTCGGGCTTCGGCACCAAGTTCACTGTGTCGATCGAGGCCGCCGAGGGCGTCACCACCGGTATTTCCGCCGCCGACCGCGCCCGCACTGTGCAGGCTGCCGCTGCCAAGGACGCCAAGGCCGAAGACATCGTCAGCCCTGGTCACATCTTCCCGCTGATGGCCCAGCCAGGCGGTACGCTGGCGCGTGCCGGCCACACCGAAGCCGCCTGTGACCTGGCGCGCATGGCCGGTTTCGAGCCAAGCGGCGTGATCTGCGAAGTGATGAACGACGACGGCACCATGTCGCGCCGCGCCGAACTGGAAGTGTTCGCCGCCGAGCACGGCCTGAAGATCGGCACCATTGCCGACCTGATCCACTACCGCATGATCCACGAGCGCACCGTGCAGCGTGTTTCCGAGCAATCGGTGGAGAGCGAGCTGGGTGAGTTCAACCTGGTCACCTACCGTGACGCGGTCGAAGGCGACGTGCACATGGCCTTGACCCTGGGCAAGATCTGCGCCGAAGAGCCGACCTTGGTACGGGTACACAATATGGACCCACTGCGTGACCTGCTGCTGGTCAAGCAGCCAGGCCGCTGGAGCCTGCGCGCGGCCATGGCCGCAGTGGCCGAAGCCGGCAGTGGCGTGGTGCTGCTGCTGGGGCACCCGCTGGACGGCGACGTGCTGCTGGCGCACATCCGCGAAAGCGCGGGCGATGCACCGGCCAAGGCACCGACTACCTACAGCACCGTGGGGGCCGGTTCGCAGATCCTGCGCGACCTCGGTGTGCGCAAGATGCGCCTGATGAGTTCGCCGATGAAGTTCAACGCGATATCCGGATTCGATCTGGAAGTTGTAGAATACGTGCCCTCCGAGTGACTTGAGGCGGCATTGACGCCCTCTGCTCGAGTCCAGACCCCTGTCGAGGCCGCTTGTATGCGGCCTCGCTCTTGAAGATGAGAATATCGGAATGACCCTGAAGACCATCGAAGGTACCTTCATCGCCCCCAAAGGTCGCTATGCTTTGGTGGTTGGCCGCTTCAACAGCTTCGTTGTCGAAAGCCTGGTAAGCGGTGCCGTTGATGCCCTGGTACGCCACGGTGTCAGCGAAAGCGACATCACCATCATCCGTGCCCCGGGTGCATTCGAGATCCCGCTGGTGGCACAGAAGGTCGCCCAGCAAGGCGCCTACGACGCGATCATCGCCCTGGGCGCCGTGATCCGTGGCGGTACCCCGCACTTCGAATACGTGGCGGGCGAGTGCACCAAGGGCCTGGCCCAGGTGTCCATGGAGTTCGGTGTTCCGGTGGCCTTCGGCGTACTGACCGTCGACTCCATCGAGCAAGCCATCGAGCGTTCTGGCACCAAAGCCGGCAACAAAGGTGCTGAAGCTGCCCTGTCCGCACTGGAAATGGTCAGCCTGCTGGCGCAGTTGGAGGCCAAGTGATTAGCGACGAAAGCGATCGTTTCAACCCGCGCGATCCAAAACCTGCGGATGCCGGCAAGCCCTCGAAGAGCGCCAAGCGCCGCGAAGCCCGCAAGCTCGCGACCCAGGCCCTCTACCAGTGGCATATGGCCCAGCATTCGCTGAACGAGATCGAAGCGCAGTTCCGGGTGGATAACGATTTCACCGATGTCGACGGTGCCTATTTCCGCGAGATCCTGCATGGGGTCCCGGCAATCAAGGGCGAAATCGACAAAGCGCTGGTGCCTTGCATGACCATCGCACTGGAAGAGCTCGACCCGGTCGAGCTGGCCGTGCTGCGTCTGTCCACCTGGGAACTGATCAAACGCGTCGACGTGCCGTACCGCGTCGTGATCAACGAAGGCGTGGAGCTGGCCAAGGTCTTCGGTGCCACTGACGGCCACAAGTTCGTCAACGGCGTGCTCGACAAGCTAGCCCCGGCGCTGCGTGAAGCAGAAGTCAAGGCGAACAAGCGCTGATCCTGGCGCTGCCTGGTCATGGGTGAGTTCGAGCTGATCAACCATTACTTCGCCGCTGCGCCCTGTGCGCAGGGTGGCGAGGGCGTGGCGCTGGGTATCGGCGACGACTGTGCCCTGCTGGACCTTCCCCCCGGTGAGCAACTGGCGGTGTCGACCGACACCCTGGTCGCCGGGGTGCACTTTCCTGCTGTTTGCGATCCGTTGCTGCTTGGCCAGCGATCGTTGGCTGTGGCGGCCAGTGACTTGGCAGCCATGGGCGCGACTGCAATCGGCTTTACCCTCGCACTGACCCTCCCTGACGTTGGCCCTGACTGGTTGGCGGCCTATGCCGACGGCCTTGGTCGCATGGCCCACCGTTGCCGCATGAGCCTGATCGGTGGTGACACGACGCGCGGCCCCTTGAGTATCACCGTCACCGTGTTCGGCCGCGTGCCGGCTGGCCAGGCCTTGCGCCGCAGCGGTGCAAGGCCGGGTGACCTGTTGTGTGTCGGCGGTTCGCTGGGCAAGGCCGCCGGTGCCTTGCCCTTGGTGCTGGGCGAGCGCGAGGCGCCTGCCGCGCAGGCCGAGCCGCTGCTGGCCCATTACTGGTCACCGATGCCGCAGCTCACCCTCGGTGCCCTGCTGCGTGGCCGGGCCACGGCGGCGCTGGACATCTCCGACGGGCTGCTCGCCGACTGTGGGCATATTGCCAAGGCATCCGGTGTCGCGTTGGAGGTGAACCTGGCGCAAGTGCCAGTGTCTCCTGCTCTGGAGGCCTTCCTCGGCCGTGAAGCAGCCGTGCAGGCGGCGCTTACCGGTGGCGACGATTACGTACTGGCCTTCACCTTGCCACCCGAGGCGCTGGCGCCCTTGGCAGCCTTCGATTTTATCGAAGTGCATACCGTCGGTCGTGTGCTCGAAGGGCAAGGCGTGACCTTGCGCGACGCGCAGGGCCAGGACATAACCCCCGTCCAGCGGGGCTATCAACACTTTAGGGAGAGACCGTGACCGATCACCCCAACCAGGTGCCTGCGGAGTTCGTTCCGCCTTCGGTCTGGCGCAACCCGTGGCACTTCATCGCTTTTGGCTTCGGTTCTGGCACCTTGCCCAAGGCGCCAGGTACCTGGGGCTCGCTGGTGGCCATACCGTTCATCCCGCTTTGGCAGATGTTGCCCGACTGGGGATACTGGCTGTTGCTCGGCGTGAGCATGCTGTTTGGCTTCTGGTTGTGCGGCAAAGTTGCCAATGACTTGCGTGTACACGACCATGAAGGCATTGTCTGGGACGAGATTGTCGGCATGTGGATCACCCTCTGGCTGGTGCCGGAGGGCTGGCAGTGGCTGTTGGCAGGGTTCCTGATGTTCCGCTTCTTCGACATCCTCAAGCCGTGGCCGATCCGCTGGATCGATCGCCATGTGCACGGGGGCGTCGGCATCATGCTCGACGATATCCTGGCCGGCGTGTTTGCCTGGCTGGGCATGCAGGTTCTGGTGTGGGCGGTTGCCTGAAACAGGGAGTGCGTGAATGGCCGTAAGGACTGTACTGCTGGCAATGCTGCTGAGTATTGCCCCGTGGGTAACAGCTGCCGAGGGCATCCCGAAACAGATCCATCTGGTTAGCGAGGAGTGGCTCGACTACACCAATGCCGACGGTACCGGGGTGGCCTGGGATGTGCTGCGCAAAGTGTTCGAGCCGGCCGGCGTCGAAGTGGTTACCCAGAGCGCGCCCTACAGCCGGGCGGTTGGCCTGGTCAAGCGCGGCGAGGCTGATGCCTGGGTTGGCTCGTACAAGGAAGAGAACGACGACAACCTGTACCCGCGCTGGCACTTCGACATGGACCACATCTATGCCCTGGGGCTGGCCAGCAAACCTGCGCCTACCCTGGATACCATCGGCAAGTACCGGTTGGCTTGGGTGCGTGGTTATGATTACGGCAGCTACTTGCCTAATGTGCGTGAATTCCGCGAAATCCAGCGTCGCGAGGGCATTTTGCCGATGCTCGAGCATGACCGGGTGGACTACTACATCGACGCACTGACCGAGGTCGACTACGTGCTAGGGCAAGCCTCCCAGCCTGAGCGCTTCCGCCGTACCCACGTGGCCGAGTTGCCGTTGTACCTGGCTTTTGCCCGTAACGACCAGGCCAAGGCCCTCTGCGACCTGTTCGACAAGCGCATGAAGGAGCTGGTGCGTAGCGGCGAACTGAAACCGATTTTCGAGCACTGGAAACAGCCCTATCCGTTCAACGCGGGTAGTCACCCGCACTGAGACTGAATACACCAAGGTACATCGCGGCCCCCTGTGGCAGCGGGCTTGTGATTGAGCGATGGCTTTTTAATAAGTATCGAACTTTTCGATCTTAAGCCACCGTATACAGCCAGCCCACATCCCCCAACCTGCTGATACAATCGGCCCACGAGAAATTTCCTACTTATGCCAGGAGCACAACGTGCCCGTCGTCTTTGTTGCCGCCTCTAAACTCCCGACGCCCTTCGCGACCTTCACCATGCATGGCTTTCTCGACGAAGCCACAGGCCGTGAGCATGTGGTGCTCAGCCTGGGTGATATCGCGGACGGCCAGCCGGTACTGGGGCGCCTGCATTCCGAGTGTCTGACTGGCGATGCACTGTTCAGCCAGCGCTGCGACTGCGGTTCGCAGCTGGAAGCCGCGCTGCAGGCCATCGCCCGCGAAGGCCGTGGGGTGCTGTTGTACCTGCGTCAGGAAGGCCGTGGTATCGGCCTGCTGAACAAGATCCGCGCCTACGAGCTGCAGGATGGTGGCGCCGACACCGTCGAAGCCAACGAACGCCTGGGCTTCGCTGCCGACCAGCGTGACTACGCCATATGCCTGCCGATGCTCGAGCACCTGGGCGTGAAGTCGCTGCGTCTGATGACCAACAATCCGCGCAAGGTCAAAGCCCTGACCGACATGAACATCGTGGTTGCCGAGCGTGTGCCGCTGCACACCGGGCATAACCCGCACAACCGCTACTACCTGGCGACCAAGGCCGGAAAGTTGGGCCACATGCTGGGCAACGAACACCAGGGCGAGGTGCCCCAGGCGTGACTCGCGCCGAGGTCAAGCGGCGCCTGGCGCTGGCCTGGTGGCAGTACCTGGCGGTGGGCCTGGTGCCGCTGCCAGTCATGGCTTGGGCCTTTGGGGGCGGTGATGCACTGATCCCGGTGTTGGCCATGCCACTGTTCATCGCCGGTGCGGCCACCATGTTCCTCAGCCTGCCGCGCTTCGGTGCCTACAAGCGCGCACTTATTGCCACCTCAAAGGTGCTCGGCACGGGCGAAGAAGCCGCTGCCTGGATCGAACTGGCGCGGGTGCGGCGCATGGCCATGCTGTATGCCTGCTTCCCGGCTTGGGTCGCCGCACTGTCGGTGCTGGTCGGTCTGGAGGCAGTGCCGCAGATCCTCCTCGCATTGTCTACCGTTGTAGTGTTGTACCTCTATCGCATTCCGCGCCAGCTGGGCTGATGCGACTGCTACCTGGCCTGCTGGCGTTGTTCGCCTGCACTGTACTGGCTGCAGAACCGCTGCGTGTCGTCAGTCTGGCCCCCTCGATGAGCGAGATCATGCTTGAGCTGCAGGCAGGCGACCTGCTGGTGGGCGTGCTCGACGGTGGCGAACGGCCGGCTGCGCTGCGCCATTTGCCTTCGGTCGGGCGCCAAGGGCAACTGGACATGGAGCGCCTGCTCAGCCTGCGCCCCGACCTGTTGCTGCTGTGGCCAGGCAGTGTGCCACCGGCCCAGCGCGACCAACTCAAGCGCCTGGGTATCGCCACCTTCAGCGCCGAACCCCACGACATCAGCCAGCTGATCGAGCAGATAGAGGCCATTGCCGGGCGTATCGGGCGTGCCGAGCAAGGCCATTCATACGCGCGAGCCCTGCGTGAGCGGCTGCAGCAGCTGCAGCAGCAGTATCGGCGTGACGAACCCTTGCAGGTGTTTTATCAAGTCTGGGATCGGCCGTTGTACACGCTCGGTGGCCGGCAGGTCGTGACCGACGCCCTGGCCGTGTGCGGGGCGCGCAATGTGTTCGCCGACCTTGGCCAGCCGGCGCCACAGGTGAATGTGGAGTCCGTGCTGCTGCGTAATCCGCAGGTCATCCTGGCAACTGATGAGGCGCAACTGGCCAGCTGGAAGGCCTGGCCGCAAATTCGAGCGGTGGCTGATGGGCGCCTGCTGGTGGTGCCGGACAAAGGGCTGGAGCGCCCCAGCGGACAGATGATCGAAGCCACCGCTCGCTTGTGTGCGTTGCTGGACGCTAAAGCGCCGGTGTCCAGGTAACGCTGAAGAGCACAGTGCGGCCCTCTTCGCGGTAAGGGTGATACGCACCCTCGTAGCTGTAAAGGGCGCGGCTGTAGCTGCGGTCCAGCAGGTTATCCAGCTTGGCTTCGAGTTTCAGTTCGTCGCTAGCCGCCCAACTGCCGCGCAAACCTAGCAGGCCATAGCCACCGATGCGGTTACGGTTGGCCTCATCGTCATAACTGCTGCTGACCGCCTGCCAGCTGGCACCCACGCTGAAACGCCCGAACTCACGGTCCAGATCCAGGCTCAAGGTGCGGCGGGCGCGGCGGGCGAGGGTGTGGCCAGTGTCGCGGTCGCGTGGGTCGATCAGCGCCAGGCCAAGCTGGCTGTGCCAGGCGCCCCATTGCTGCGCCAGCGCCATTTCCACGCCATTGATTCGTGCCGAGGCGACGTTGCGGGGTATCGAGTCCTGGCCAAAGATGATCGCGTCGCGCAGGTCGGTGCGGTACAGCGAAGCCTCCAGCCGGCTCTCTGCAGTCAGCTGGCTGCGCCATTGCAGCTCGTAGCTTCTGGAGTGCTCTGGGTCCAGGTTCGGGTTGCTGAACTGTGGGTAATACAGGTCGTTGAATGTTGGCGCGCGGAAGCCTTCGCTGTAGGACAGCAGCACATCGTTGTGCGCGTTCAGCGGTACGGTCAGGCTGCCGCTCCAGGTGGTCTGGCCACCAAACTGTTGGTTGCGGTCATGGCGCACCCCCAGCTCAGTGGAAATCTGCTCGCCCTGGTAGCGGTGCTGGGCGAACACGGCACGGTTCCAGCGGCTGTCCTCAGTGAAGTCGGTACTGCCGTGTACGCGGTCTTCGTACCAGTCGCCACCGATCAGTATGGTGTTCTGTTCGCCGAGGGCCAGGTCGTTCTGCCAGGTAGCCTGATCGCGGTAGGTGTTGAAAACGAAGCGCTCAGCGCTGAGCTTGTCGCGTTTGTCGTCTCGGTTCTCGCCATGGGCCAGTTCAAGGCGTGAATGCCAGGTTTCGGTGACCTGAACGTCAACGTAACTGCCCAGGCTGCTGACGCTGAAGTCGGTGTAGGGTTGTTGACCGAAGCTCTCGAAGGTAACGGGGTCGAAGCCGCCGAACGGGTTGTCGTACTCGCTGCGCCCGCGGCTGTCGAGCAGGTTCAGGCCGGCCTCGAAGCGCTCACCGAAGGTGTGACTCAGGCTCAGGTTGAGGGCCTTGTTGCGGTAGGCGTCGTGGTCACCATCACTGTCGAAGGATGGCCCGGTCGAGTCGATGCCGGCAGTTTCGTCCAGGCTGGCGCCAAGGTTGAAGCGGGTCGTGTCCTTGCCGCCAGAAAGCCCCAGGCTGCGTTGGAATGTCTGGTTGCTGCCGGCGGCCATGCGCAGGCGTGGCTGCAGACCGGGGCCACTGCTGCGTCGGGTGAAGATCTGGATCACCCCGCCAATGGCATCGCTGCCGTACACCGCTGAGCGCGAGCCGCGCAGTACTTCGATGCGCTCGATCTGGTCGATGTCCAGAAACTGCAGGCCGCTGTCGCCCGAGGTGGCATTGGCGATGCGCACGCCATCGACCAGCACCAGACTTTGCGCGGCCTTGGTGCCACGGATAAAGATGCCCGGCAGGCTACCACGGCCACCGGTAGGTGCCACTTGCACGCCCGGCACGCGGGAGAGCAGGTCGGTAACGCTGGTGGGTTGCAGGCGGTCGATGTCGGTGCGGGTGAAGACCGTGTTGGCAGCGCTGGTGGCGGTACGCGATTCGACCTGGCGGCTGGCGCTGATCAGCACGTCGGGGAGTTTGAGGGCGTCGTCGCGCTCAGCGGCCAGAAGGAATGTAGGGGTACAGAGAATCGTGGCCCAGGCAAACTTTTTCATAGGCAGTTCCAAAGGGTTTCCACAGCACTGTGCTGTCCCCGTAGGAGCGGGTTTACCCGCGAAAGGGCCTGCTGGCCAATCTCCACCCGCCGTTCACCGTTGCCGGCGCTACCGTATTCGCGGGTAAACCCGCTCCTACAGTGAGCACACATCGGTGATCGGGCGCAGGTAGGAGCGGGTTCACCCGCGAAAGGGCCGGCCCTGCTGGCCAATTTCCACCGCCGTTCAGCGTTGCCGGCGCTACCGTATTCGCGGGTAAACCCGCTCCTACCACGGTGGTGGAAAACGCACCGGTGATTCGGCACAGGCCGTCGTAGGAGCGGGTTTACCCGCGAAAGCGCCCTAGAGCCCGAGCTTGACCATGCGGGCCTTCACCGAAGCCTCGATCCCGGCCGCATCCAGCCCACACTCAGCCAGCATTTGCGCAGGCTTGGCATGCTCGACATAGATATCCGGCAGCCCCAGGTGCAGAAGCGGCTTGAGCACTGCCTGGCTGGCAAGGAACTCACCCACCGCAGCGCCCGCGCCACCCATGATGGCGTTTTCTTCAATGGTTACCAGCAGTTCATGGCTGCCTGCCAGCTCCAGCACCAGCGCCTCGTCCAGCGGCTTGACGAAGCGCATGTCGACCACCGTGGCGTTGATCTGTTCGGCCACTTGCATGGCCTCGGCCAGTTGTACGCCGAACACCAGCAAGGCCACTTTCTCGCCCTGGCGGCGGACCACACCCTTGCCGATCTCCAGTGGTTGCAGGTCACCGCTGATCGGCGCATTCGGGCCGGTACCACGCGGGTACCGTACAGCGGCCGGACCGTTGTACAGGTGGCCGGTGCTGAGCATCTTGCGCAGTTCGTTCTCGTCGCTGGGGGTCATCACCAGCATGCCCGGGATGCAGCGCAGGTACGACAGGTCGTAGCTGCCGGCGTGGGTCGGGCCGTCCTCGCCGACCAGGCCGGCGCGGTCGATGGCGAACAGCACGTCGAGGTTCTGCACCGCCACGTCATGGATCAGCTGGTCGTAGGCACGCTGCAGGAAGGTGGAGTAGATCGCCACCACCGGCTTGCTGCCCTCGCAGGCCATGCCGGCCGCCAGGGTCACGGCATGCTGCTCTGCGATCGCAACGTCGAAGTAGCGCTCTGGGTAGCGCTCGCTGAAGTCGACCAGGTCCGAGCCTTCCTTCATTGCCGGGGTAATGCCCACCAGGCGGTTGTCGGCGGCGGCCATGTCGCACAGCCACTGGCCGAACACCGCGGAGTATTTGGGGCCGCTGGCTTTCTTCGGCGCGGCCGGCTTGTCGGCCGGCTCCAGCTTGGTGATGGCGTGGTAGCCGATCGGGTCAATCTCGGCAGGGGCGAAGCCTTTGCCCTTCTTGGTCACCACATGCAGGAACTGCGGGCCTTTCAGGTCACGCATGTTGCGCAGGGTGGCGATCATGGTGGGCAGGTCGTGGCCGTCGATCGGGCCGATGTAGTTCCAGCCCAGCTCTTCGAACAGCGTGCCTGGCACCAGCATGCCCTTGGCGTATTCCTCGGTGCGACGGGCAATTTCCCAGGCGCCTGGCAACCGCGACAGCACTTTCTTGCTGCCTTCGCGCATGCTCGCGTAGGTGCGGCTGGAGAGGATCTTGGCCAGGTAGTTGGACAGGCCGCCGACATTGCGCGAAATCGACATGTCGTTGTCGTTGAGGATCACCAGCATGTCGGCATTGACTTCCTGGGCGTGGTTCAACGCCTCGAACGCCATGCCGGCGGTCAGCGCGCCATCACCGATCACCGCGATCGACTTGCGTGCGCTGTTCTGCAGACGGGCAGCAATGGCCATGCCCAGCGCGGCGCTGATCGAGGTGCTGGAGTGCCCAACGCCAAAGGTGTCGTACTCGCTTTCGCTGCGGCGCGGGAAGGCCGCGATGCCGTCCTTCTGGCGCAGGCTGAGCATGCGGTTACGACGCCCGGTGAGGATCTTGTGCGGGTAGGCCTGGTGCCCTACGTCCCACACCAGCCGGTCGTCCGGGGTGTCGAACACGTAGTGCAGGGCGATGGTCAGCTCGATCACGCCCAGACCGGCACCAAAGTGCCCACCGGTCTGCCCGACGGTGTAGAGCAGTTCCTGGCGCAGTTCGTCGGCCAGCGTCTCCAGGTCGGCTTCGGCCAACCGGCGCAGGCCGGCAGGCGTGTCAGCGCGGTCGAGCAACGGCGTGACCGGGCGTTCGCGGGGGATCTCTTGAAACGTCGTGGGCATCAGGCGAGTCGTTATAGGTGTGTGAAGACGCGGCAGTTTACCCCATTGTGGGAAAAGTGCCCATTCGACCACAGGTTACGCGGTCCCCTGTGGGGGCGGGTTTACCCGCGAATGCGTCGGCAAATTCAAGATCGCATTCGCGGGTAAACCCGCTCCTACAGGGATAGGTGAAGCTGTTTAGTTACGGCGTTCGACGATGTAACGCGCCAGTGCCCGCAGCGGTTCGGCCGTTTCGCCGAATCCTTGCAGTGCAGCCAGCGCCTGGTCGCGCAGTTCGATTGCATAGACTTTGGCGGCTTCCAGGCCCAGCAGGGCCGGGTACGTCGGTTTGTCACGCGCTATGTCTGCACCTTGGCGTTTGCCCAAGGTAGCAGTGTCGCTTTCCACGTCGAGGATGTCGTCCTGCACCTGGAATGCAAGGCCAATGGCCTGTGCATAAGTCTGCAGGGCATCCAGCTGCGCCTGTTCGGCACGGGCACTGGCCAGGGCGCCGAGGCGTACGCTGGCTTCGATCAGCGCGCCGGTCTTGTGCCGGTGCATGAACTCCAGCGCCTGCTGGTCCAGCTTCTGGCCCACCGAACCGAGATCGATCGCCTGGCCGCCAACCATGCCGGCCGGGCCGGCAGCTTTGGCCAGTACCTGAACCATGGCCAGGCGAATGCTGTCGATCTGAGGGCTCAGGCATGGGTCGAGCAGGGCACTGAAAGCCAGGCTCTGCAAACCGTCGCCCGCGAGGATTGCGCACGCTTCGTCAAACGCCTTGTGGGTGGTCGGCTGGCCGCGACGCAGGTCGTCGTCGTCCATGGCCGGGAGGTCGTCATGCACCAGCGAGTAAGCATGGATCAGCTCTACCGCGCAGGCTGCGCCGTTGGCTTGTTCGGCCGGGGCGCCCAAGGCTTCGCAGGCCGCATAGGCCAACAGCGGGCGCACGCGTTTGCCGCCGTTCATCACGCTGTAGCGCATGGCGGCGTAGAGGCGTTCCAGCTCTTTGCTCGGGGCGATGAACAGCGGTTCGAGGGCTGCGTCGACTCGGGCCTGGCAACTGGCCTGGTAGGTGCCAATCATGCTTCCGGCTCCGCGTCGAAGGGCTGGGCAGCCAGTTCACCGTCGCGCTCCAGCAGAATTTGCACCTTCTGTTCGGCCTGGGCCAGGGCGCCCTGGCAGTCACGGGTCAGGGCGATGCCTTGTTCAAAGGCGGCCAGCGACTCTTCCAGCGACAACTCGCCGTTCTCCAGGCGCTCGACCAGTGCTTGCAGGTCTGCGAGGGATTGCTCGAAATCGAGGGAGGCTTTTTTGCGGGCCATGGCGACTGTCTCGGTGGCATTCAGAACGGCGCGACACTAGCAGAGCGGGGCGGGGGGAGCAAACTTCCGGCAACTGCATCGGCTGATACAGACCGATGGAGGAGCGGCCCTGTGTCGCGAAAGGGCCGCTCTCACAAGGACCGCAAAGCGTCCCGGTTCGGTGGATCAGGCCGGCTCTGCTTCCCGTTCCAGCATCGCCTCACGGTACCGCGCCAGCTCCTCGATGGTCAGCACCGGCAAATTGTACTGCCGTGCATATACCGCCACCTGCTCGCCACGGGCCATGCTGCCATCGGGGTTCATCAGCTCGCACAAGACCGCTGCCGGGCGCAGGCCGGCCAGGCGCGCCAGGTCTACCGAACCTTCGGTGTGCCCACGGCGGGTCAGCACACCGCCATTGCGGGCGCGCAGCGGAAAAACATGCCCCGGGCTGACGATATGGCGCTGTTCGGCGCTGGAGCGCAGTGCTGCGTCAATGGTGGTGATGCGGTCCTGGGCGCTAACCCCGGTGGTGATACCTTCGGCCGCCTCGATGGTGACGGTGAAACCGGTGCCGTGGCGGGCCTGGTTGTTCTGCACCATGGGTGCCAGTTGCAGTTCGTCGACGGTGGCTTCGTCCAGGCACAGGCAGACGATGCCGCTGCAATCGCGAATCATCATGGCCATGGTCTGCAGCGTAATGTTCTCGGCGGCGGCAATGATGTCCGCTTCGTCCTCGCGGTCGTCATCGTCGAGCAACAGTACAGGGCGCCCGGCCTGGAAGGCGGCGATGGCGGCGGAAACAGTGGGAAATTGCGTGTGGTGCTGGGTGAACATGAAACGCTCCTCGTGAATGATCGATGAACGTCTCGGGGCGAACAAAATGCGCGCGCAAGGGCGCCCGGATGGCCCCTGCATGACGCCTTCTTTCATCCGGACTATGACCGTCGGCTCTGGAGTTGCACCAGATCTGCTGACCCCCGACATGGTCGGGGCGCTCGCGGGCTCATCTTTCGATTTACCGCCGGTGGGGACTTACACCCCGCCCTGAAGACCGACCCAGCATACAGCACAGGGCCACCCCAGTGGCAACCCGCGGCTCTACTACCTTCGACGAGACTTGCAGCAGTAACCATCTACCCCTTTGCACTTGCCGCAGCGCCTACCTTCGTGACGGTCACTTTGGCAAAACTAGGAAACGAACCGTCATGTCCTCTCTCTATCCCTTTACCGATACCGATCTCCATCTCGCATTCAGAAAGGTCGTCGACACATTGTTCGACAAGAAACGCGACTACGTCGACGGCGTGCTCAAGCCCAAAATGCTCATCATTGCCGGTGCACAGGGCTCGGGTAAAACGTACTTGCTGGAAAAAACGCTGTTGAAGAGCGGGCGCTACGACAATTATGTGCGCCTTTACGAAACCCATTTTCGAGAACTGCACCCTCATTATCGGGCGATGGAAGACAAAGGCGTGCTGCATGTCTACGAGCATACCGAGCCGTTCATCTGGCGCCTGGGGGCAATGATTTGCTCGTATGCGATGGAAAACAAATACAACATCATCATGGAGACCGCGCTAGACAGCCCTCATTTCGCTGATTTTCCACTTGATGCCGCCCAGAAGGGCTATCAGAGCGAGGTCCATCTGATTGCGTGTCAGAAAGAATTCAGCCACTGGTCGACCCTGGATCGTGTGGTCAACAGTGTTGGCAATCATGAGCTCGAGCGTGTGGTCAGCCTGACGCAGATCGAAGAGGCGCAAATCAATGGCAGGTCCATCATCGATGCTTTCGAAAACGCCTGTATCGAGGTACCGGGTTCCGAAATCGTGATCTATCGACGTGGCCTGGAGACGGAAAAGAACAGCCTGCCGGTCTGTCACAGCACCTGTCCTGAAAAAGGGCTCCTCGTGCCCCAGCAGACCTACCAGGGCAGAGCATTCTTCCGCGGGGCAGACCTGAAGATCAACTTCAAGGTCCAGCGCAGTCCCCAGGCCGATTTCCCCTGTTCCTATATTCAATATGCGCAGGTGGTGCATGCCGGCCTGCTGGGTTCGGAACACCGTCGGGCGATGGCCGAACTCAATTGCAAAACCCTCGGCCAGGCTCAGAGGCTGATGTCGCAGTTGCCTGTCGATGTCTACCGCGAGCTGTGCCTGTACGTGCTCAAGTACGCGCAACGTTGAGCCGGGCAGGCACAGGGCTGGTCACTGGCCAGACATGCCTTCGATCACCCTGCGCAGGGAGGCGCCCAGCATGGGCCCATGCCCCAGACCCTCGAAGCGCTCAAAGCGCACGTCGAGACCTTTGATCGCGGCCAGATCTGCCGCCAGTTGGCGCGCAGGCAACTCGTCGTTCTCGTGCGGCGAACCATGCGGGCTGGCGGGCTCCTGCCCGCCGCGCATCAGCAACAGGTGCGGGCGCGCCTCCCCCAGGCGTGAGGAAAGTCCTTGCGCCTCCCGGACAATCACACCATCGCGCCACCACAGTGACGGGCTGGCAGCAGCGTAAAGGCTGAATTCGCCGGGGCAGGTAAACAGTGCGTGAAGCACAGCCAGGCCACCATAGGAGTGCCCCCACAGCGTCTGTCGTTGCGGATCGATCGGCGCCACAGCCGACACCATCGTGCGCATGCGCCCGGTCAGAAGCTTCAGGAACGCATCGACCCCGCCGCTGGGCTGGCCGGTCAGCGGATCACGCTGCTGCACCTGCTCCGGCAGCGCCGGGGTATAGTCCAGCGTGCGGCCGGCCCTGTCGATGCGCAGTTCGGTCCGGTAACCCACCGCCACCAGCAGGGGCGCCTGGCCCGCGGCGAGCCTGTCCAGTTGCTGCTGATCCAGCGTCCCCAGTGCAGCATTCCCATCGAGCATCCACAGCACCGGGTACCCCGATGCTGGCGCTGGACGATTCGGCTTGCCAACCCACAGGCGGTAGTGACGCAGGCCATCGGCCGAGTCCAGATCAAGCTGGCTGAAGTGATAGGCCAGGTCCTGGCGCTGTAACACCGACGTGTCCATCTTCTGGTCATGCTCGGGCTGGGCCAGGACAAGAGGGGCCGCCAGGGCAAGTGCCAAGGCCAGCATCAGGGTCTTCTTGCTCATCGGGCGTCTCGTCAGGGCTTTGCAAGGAGCGCAAGGCTTGAGCGCCCAGATGATAACCAGTCCCGATCGAGCGTAAAGCGCATTAACTTTCTAAACAGTCTCAGGCCGCAGGCAAGGTCATGTGCAGGTACAGGCCCGGGTGCCCATTGCTGGCCCACAACCGCCCGCCTTGCAGTTCGATGGCGCGGCGGGCGATAGCCAGGCCCAGGCCGAAGCCTGCGCCACTGTCGGCCAGGCGCTGGTAGGGCTTGAAAATGCGCTCAAGGTCGGTATCCGGTACGCCTGGCCCTTGGTCGCTCAGGCGCAGGTGCCAGCATGCGCCCTCGCGCCAGCCATCAAGGCTGACCCGGCCTTCGGTCGGCGAGTGGCGAATGGCATTGCGCAACAGGTTTTCCAGGGCCTGGGCCAGACTGTCCAGATGGGCCTGCAGCAGGCAGTCAGTGCCAAGTGAACACGGCAGGCGCGCACGGTCCCAGCCGCTTTCGAAACAGACGTCCTCGCACAAGGCTTCCCACACGGAAAGCACCAATACCGGCTCGGTCGACAGGCTGGGTTGTTCGGTGTCCATCCACGCCAGGTCGAGGGTGTTTTCCAGCAACTTCTGCATGTCGGCCACCTCACGGTCCAGGCGCTCGCGCAACTGCGGCGGTGGCAAGTCGCTGTCATGGGCGATGCGCAGCCGCGCCAGCGGCGTGCGCAGTTCGTGAGACAGCGTGCGCAACAGCAGGCGCTGTTGCTCAAGGCTCTGGCGCAGGCGCCCGGCCATGTGCTCGAAGGCCTGAGCCAGTTCGCCCAGCTCATCACGGCGTTGCTGCAGGGGCAGGGCGGGGCTGTCAAGGTCATCGGCCCGCAGGGCGTCGGCGCGGTCGCGCAGGCGGTTCAGCGGCACGACAAGGTGCCGGTATAGCGCAAGGCCCAGCAGCAGGGCCAGCAGCGCGGGGGCAACGCCATGAGTCACCACATGGGTCCAGGGTGTCAGGCCTGTGGGTAGCAGCCGTTCGGGCAGTTGCAGCACCAGGCGGCCATGCTCGGGGTGTTGCGGAAATTCGATGCTGACGTATGGCAATTCATCCTGCAGGCGCCGGCTCATCGGCCAGTCGAGCTTGCGCATGAATGTCAGGTGGCTGGCTTCCTCGGCGCTCAGCGGGGTGGTGCCAAGGCTCTGAAGGTGTGGACCTATCACGGCCACCCAGGTGTCCTCGGCCAGTGCCACCTGCTTGCGCCAGGCTTCGGTGCCGGCTGCGCCGTCCTGCTCCCACGCCTGTTCGGCCTGTTGAGCATAACGCGCCAGGTAGTCCTGGTCGGCCTGGGACAGAAAATAGGTACTGCGTTCCACCGAAAGGCCCCAGGTCCAGATGAGCCAGATCAGCAACAGGCAGAAGCTGACTTGCAGCAAGGCCAGTTTCCACAGCAACGGGTGGCGACGCATCAGGTCTGCTCCGTGTCGACCAGGATGTACCCTTGGCCACGCACGGCCTGGATCTGCAGGTGCTGGGCGTTGATGTCGGCCAGTTTGCGGCGCAGGTTGCACACATGCACATCCAGGCCTCGGTCCAGTCGGGTATAGGCCCTGTGCAGCACGGTCTGGTACAGGAAGGGCTTGCTCAACGCTTCGTCGGGGTGGGCCAGCAGCGTGACCAGCAAGCGGAATTCGGAAGCGGTAAGGCCAGCGGCGTTGCCGTTGTGGATAACGTCCTGGCGGTCGTGGTCCAGCATCACCTCCCCCACGTCGGGACGCAGCGCCGTACCACGATCGAATGCCACGCGACGCAGCAAGGCATCTACCCGTGCGTCCAGCTCTGCCAGGCTGAAGGGCTTGGGCAGGTAGTCGTCTGCACCACGGGTGAAGCCGCTGATGCGATCCTGCTCGGCTCCTAGTGCCGACATCAGCATGACCGGCACGGCCTGCTGGCGGCGCAGGGCGTCGAGCAGGCTGAGGCCGTCGATGCCTGGCAGCATGATGTCCAGCAGCACCAGTTCAAACTGCGATTGCTGTATGGCATTCAGGGCCTGGGTGCCGCTGGCGCAGGCGTGCACCTGGAAACCGCGGTTGCGGAAATGACGGTCCAGGTCCTGAAGCAGGCGTGGGTCGTCTTCGGCAAGGAGAAGTGAGGTGGGCACGGCGAGCCTTGATGAGAACTTTTATCAGTTGCGAATCATCCCACTGGCTGCAGGGAAAGGGCAACGGCTTGATGTGTTAAGAAGGTTAATCCTGCTGCACCCTGGTTTTCGCTCCGGTATCGTTCGCAAAAAGCAACTTGTTTCGTTTGCGATTCAATATCATTTGGGCGAAGGGTGTGTCATGACCGGTTTCAAAAGTGTGGGCAGCTTACAGCGGGTTCGGGGATGGCTGGCGCTGGGGTTGCTGGCGCCGTTTTCTTTATCGGCAGTGGCCGAAACGGTAGCGGCCCAGGTGGCGGCCGAAGACAACTCGCTTGATCTGCCTGCATTGACCATCGAAGGCAACCGCCTGTACGACATGCTGCCTTCGGAAGAAACCGGCGGTTACAGCGTCGACGCCGCTACCGTGGGCACCAAGACGCCGGCAGCGCTCAAGGACATCCCGCAGTCGATCACCGTCTACACCCAGGACTACGTCAAGGATCGCCAGTTCGTGCACCTGGATGACCTGGCCAAGTACACCGCTGGCCTGCGCACCCTGACCAATGACAGCGGCCGCTCGTCGATCTACGCCCGTGGCTACGAGTACAGCGAGTTCAATATCGACGGCCTGCCGGCGCCCATGGCCAGCATCTTCGGTACTGTCCCGTCGTTGGCGGCGTTCGATCGCGTCGAAATCATGCGCGGGCCGGCCGGGCTGTTCAGCAGTACCAGCGAGCTGGGTGGCATCGTCAACATGGTGCGCAAGCGCCCGACCGCCGAGTTTCAGGGGCATATCGAAGGCAGCTACGGCACCTGGGACACCAATCATGAGGAAATCGACCTGAGCGGGCCGCTGGACGAGGCCGGTCGCGTGCGCGGGCGCTTCATCGCATCCCGTGACGACACCAATGGTGAAGTGGACTACAACGCCAACACCAGCAACACCTACTACGGTGCGCTGGACATCGACCTGGACGACGCCACCACTCTGTCGTTCGGCCTGATGCATGAAGTGAAGAACATCACCCCGCACAACGGCTACCCGGCCACGTTGTCCGGCGAGGTGCCCGACTTCAGCCATTCGCGTTTCCTGGGCGCCGACTGGAACTACTTCGACGGCAAGACCACCGACTTGGTCGCCGAGCTGACCCACCGCTTCGACAATGGCGGTTACGGCCGTGTCGCGGCTCGTGGCTCGCACCGCGACACCAACTATCTGTACGCCTTCACTGCAACCAATGCCACCACAGGCGCCAACTCCGAGCGCGCCAGCGCCCGTGATTTCACGCAAGACACTTATTCGCTGGACGCCAGCTACAGCCAGCCGTTCGAGACCTTCGGGCAGGTAAGCGAGTTTGTGGTCGGGAGTGACTACAAGAACTACGACACCGAGTACCTCAACGGCACCACCAATCTCGGCGCGATCAACGTGAATACTTACTCGCCGAAGCAGTTCGCCAAGCCGTCGCCCAACTACAGCACCGAGACCGGCATGCAGGAAGAGGAGTACGGCCTGTACTCCAAAGTGACCTTCCGCCCGGTGGAACGCCTGGCGCTGATTGCCGGTGGCCGCTTCAGCTGGTATCGCGGTGACTTCTACACCACCACCCTTAGCAGCGGCGCCACCACCAATGACAGCAAACGCGTCGACGGCCACTTCACCCCTTATGGTGGCCTGGTCTATGACCTGACCGACAACCACGCGCTGTACGCCAGCTATTCGCAGGTGTTCAAGCCGCAGTCCGACACTGACAGCAATGGTCGGGTGCTGAAACCGCGTGAAGGCGAGCAGTACGAGTTCGGCCTCAAGAGCAGCTACTTTGGCGGCGACTTGAATACGCGCTTCTCGGTATTCCGCCTGACCGACAAGAACCGCGCTACCACCGTATACGATGCTGATGGTGTGGCCACCACCGACTCCGTTGCATCCGGCAAGACCCGCGTGAAGGGCGCGGAAGTGGAAGTGAGCGGCAAGCTGACGCCAAACTGGGAACTGCTGGCTGGCTACACGTGGATGGAGACCGAAACCGTCAAGGGGGACGCCGAAACCACGTTCTTCATCATGCCGCGCAACCAGGCTTCGCTTTGGAGCAAGTACACCATCAGCCAAGGGCCGCTGACCGGCTTGGCCGTGGGTGGCGGTATATCGGCGATGAGCAACTTCCATTCCGAGAGTGGCGGCGTGCGTATCGATGCACCGGGCTATGCCACGGTGGATGCGATGCTGTCTTACCCGGTGACTTCGAAGCTGACGGCCACCCTCAACGTCAATAACCTGTTCGACCGGGACTACCTGTCGCGGGTGGGGTCTACCTCGACGTTCAACTTCTACGGGCCGTCGCGCAGCATGATGGTTGGGGCGCGGTATGACTTCTGACGAAGTCTGTGGCTGCTAGGTGCGCCGTAAAACAAGGCCGCGCCGGCAAAGGGCGCGGCCTTGAGGCTGAATGATGAGAAACGTGGGAGCGTATCTGCACCCTCGGGTATCAGGGCCATTAAGTTGTGAGGCCGCGTGTTAATAAGTAGCGTGCTTTTAATTCAAGAAAATTAAATCTACGAGGGGTGCCATTGATGCTTTATTTCCTGCCATTGGGTGTCTGACAACCACTTGTCTGCCACCGGAAAGAAAATATTCTCCTCGGCATCCATATGGTCATAATATTTCTTGATGAAGTCTTCGATCGTGTCGGCGATTACTCTCGCCTCTTGCGTTGACTGCTCCAACATCTTGAGCTGTCCGGCAATTCGCTTGAAGGCTTTATGATCTTGCTCGATAGCCATGACCCGTTGGTGAATCGGTGCGTCGGTTGCCAGCAAGGCCAGCCGAATAAGCTCTTCATTTTCATGGTGGTGTCGCTCTGCATCACCATGCAAGGCTTCCAGCTGCTTAAACAACAGCTTGCAGTCACCGGCACCCGCGGATCCGTGCCTTATCCTCTCCAGTAATTCTTTGATCTGAGTAATTTTGGTAGCCACCTCATGATGATAGGCGTGCAGCTCTTTCAACAAGGCGTTCATGCTAAGTCCTCATCACTACACCAAGCCGTTACAGATTAAATATTATTATTAAGCAATCTCCAAGGACAGCTGCACGTGTCGGTCTACATCTAATCCTTTAATTATAGTCTAGTGCGAAACGCTCACCTTCAAAAAAACCGCCCCCTTGGAAGATTTCGAAATATCAATTTGATGCCTATATGCATTGCAAGAAGACGCAGACACACCAGGATCGCTAGCGTGCTGTCCTTGAACAGCGGGGGGGGGCTGAGCACAGCAGGAGGTGCAAGGGGCTGCGTGCTATGCACGTAGGTCGGGGTTGGATACCCGCGGATTGTGACTGCTGTTTTTAAAGGCTTGTTAAATTAAAAAGCCGGCTTATGGTTGGTTTTTAAAGACTATCCATATGATTAGTATTGGTTTTAACCTTTTTAAAGCGTTGAGATCCGCCACTTTTGGGTCGTTTTTGACCGGCTTTTTCCGCGACTTATGACGGCTGACTCATGGGCGGATCGTAATTAGCCTTCATGGGTATGTTCCGCACCATCACGGTGAATAGGCTTCTTCTGAGCCGGCTTTGAGTGGTGATCACTGCCAGTTTCGTCATGGCCGTGGTGTTCAGGTGCGGGCTCTGGTGATGGTGATTTGGGATGGTGTGCCTGTGCATGTCCCCTGTCATGATGATCTCTCCCCGAGACTGCCTCTGCAGGGTGATTGGGCACGTTGTCGCCGTGTTGGCCTTCATGGCTGTGCATTTCACTTTCACCTCCACCATGCTGGTGACCGCCACTGATCGCTACCATCGCGTTGTACTGTTGGGCGTTCATCTGGGGTAGTTGATCCAGAAATGCAACGAGTCCCCAGATGTACTCATCGCCCATGCTCTTGCCCCAGGCAGGCATGCCAGAGGCTTTGATGCCGTGCTTGATGGTCCAGAATGCTACGGCGGGTTTACCACCGACCCCAAGCTTGCCAAGGTTGGGAGGAGACGGATAAAGCGCCTGGCTGAGCTCTGTTTTCTCGACGCCAGGGGCAAGATGGCAACCGATGCACATGGCGTTGTAGTTGCCGGCGCCGACACGAATCAGGTTTTCATCCTTGAGGTTCGGTACCTCGATGTTTCGTGCGCGTACCTCAATGGAGCGATCCCGAGCCATGACCAGAAATGCATGCACTGCAGGGAAATGCGGATCGTCAGCGCCGATGTTGACCAGGCCAAGGTAAGCTGCACCCAATACCCCTGCACTGGCCGCGGCACCCGCTACTACGAGCGTTGTAATTGTTCTTTTCATGTAAGGCTCTCAAAACCACATGCGAATACCGGCAACGAAACGCGCTTCATCCACATCCCCACCCTCATCGCGGATGAAGTCTGCGGTTTTGCCGTAGGAGCGGCTCCAGGTGACGCCTATGTAGGGTGCGAACTGACGGACGATTTCATACCGTAGCCGCAGTCCGACTTCGGTATTCGCGAGGCCGGAACCTACGTCGCGCGCGGGATCGTTCTTGCCATAGAAATTGGCTTCAACTGTTGGCTGCAGGACGAGGCGATTAGTCAGGAGAATGTCGTAGTCGCCTTCCAGGCGAGCGGCGGTCTGACCGTTTTCACCGATGAATGCAGTGGCTTCGGCTTCGAAGTCGTAAAGTGCCATACCCTGAATACCGAACGCCGCCCAGGTCTGGGGGGATTCGGGTTTGAAGTCCTGGCGCACCCCGGCAACCACATCCCACCAGGGGCTTATAGAACGGCCATAGAGGACTTGCAGCTCGGCATCCTCAGTGACGCCGTTAGTGCGTTCACCTTCGGAGCGGAGCCAGAGCCGGTTGATATCGCCGCCTATCCAGCCAGAAGCGTCCCACGACAGCGCGCTGCCGTCGTCTGCGTCCTGATACTCCAGTTGATCCAGCAAGAAGAAGCTGTTGATCGCGCTGTCGTGCATCTGATGCCCGCCCAGTGGGGGGAAGGCCGCTTGGCGGTCCGCGTCCGTTAGTTCGGGAATCGGGGTACGGCTGCTGGTCGCAGGCTCGCCAGAGCCATGGTTCATCGTAGAGTGATCCATCGCCCCATGGTCCATGCCTGCCATCGAGTCATGCGACGGGGCCCTGCTCATTTTCATGGACCCGTGCCCCATTGCCGAATGGTCCATTTCGTCAGCGGCAAAGCTGGGCACAGCGCCTAGCATGCCGGCTGAAAGGGTCAAGGCCAGCAGCGATGGTCGCGCCAAGCTATTGGCCATCTTTCCCTGCCTTAGCTTTGTCGCTGCCATGTGATTCCATCATTTTTTTGTGGTCCATGCCCTTCATCGAGTCATGGTCCATACCCATCATGGATTCATGATCCATGCCCTTCATCGAGTCATGGTCCATACCCATCATGGATTCATGATCCATGCCCTTCATCGAGTCATGATCCATACCCATCATGGATCCATGATCCATGCCCTGGGAACCTTTGCCTTTCGCAGTATCGGCAGTTTTCTGGGCGTGCTGCTCATGGTCATCGCTGGACCACGACAACGGGGCATAAATAGCAAACAGGCCAGCCATCGCAGCGGAGAGGAAAAACGTGCTTCGTTTCATTGGTTTGCTCATCTCGGATCTCCCGTTCATTCGTCCACACGGACTTCTCGGAACATGCCCGTTTCCATATGGAACATGAGGTGACAGTGATAGGCCCAACGCCCCAAAGCATCCGCAGTTACGCGATAGCTTCGTTTTGAGCCTGGTGGCATGTCGATGGTGTGTTTTCGAACCATGAAGTTGCCGTTCTCATCCTCCAGGTCGCTCCACATGCCATGAAGGTGGATGGGGTGAGTCATCATGGTGTCGTTAATCAAGGTGATACGAAGGCGCTCTCCGTACTTGAGGCGCAGGGGGGCGGCATCGGAAAACTTGATGCCGTCGAAGGACCAGGCGAATTTCTCCATGTGACCCGTCAGGTGCAGCTCGATATTCCGGCTAGGCTCTCGTCCATCTGGGTCGATGAAGGTGCTCCGCAGGTCTGCATAGGTCAGGACGCGGCGGCCGTTGTTACGTAGCCCGATGCCCGGGTCATCCAATTTTGCCGTCGGGGTCATCGTCTGCATGTCGACCAATGGGTTGTTGAGCTCTGAGTCTGGATGACTCTGCATTTCCTTACTCATGCCGGCCATGCTGCCGTGGTCCATGCCAGCCATCTTGCTGTGATCCATGCCGGCCATGCTGCCGTGGTCCATGCCAGCCATCTTGCTGTGATCCATGCCGGCCATGCTGCCGTGGTCCATGC
>NZ_JBYSYE010000001.1:0-74638 GCF_058782925.1 Pseudomonas sp. FW305-E2
GGTTTTAACCCCGCGAAGAGGCCGGCCCAGGCAACCTTTCATCTGCCCTGAAAACGCGCACATCGCACCAACCCAGCCCACCGTGATCCGGTTGCCACCCCCGCCGCCCCTCTACCCCAAGGCCTTCAGCCAGCTGGCACTCTCCTTGCTACCGTCACCCGCTTAAGCTTTTGTCAGCCTTAGTTTTTTTAACGCTTATGGGCACATATTTACTAATTTCTCGTTATCCCCGCGCCCCTCATCATCGCTCCAACAAGAACGCGTCGCCCACCGCCGGCACGCCCCCGGGCAGTTCCCAATGCCCTACCTTGCCTTGGAGTCAGTCATGACCAGTGCAGCCAATTCGGCACCCCTGATAGAAAAACACACGATCGGCTACGTGCCCCCGCAAGACCGCCATGGAAAGGTAAGGGATCTGTTCACACTCTGGTTCGGCGGCAACATCGCGCCGTTGCCCATCGTCACCGGCGCGCTGGGTGTGCAGCTGTTCCACCTGAACCTGGTATGGGGCATCGTCGCCATCCTCGTCGGTCACCTGGTCGGCGGGGTGCTGATGGCCCTGCACTCGGCCCAGGGCCCGCAAATGGGCATTCCGCAGATGATCCAGAGCCGCGCCCAGTTCGGCACCCTCGGCGCGCTGCTGGTGGTGGTGATCGCCGGCGTCATGTACATCGGTTTCTTCGCTTCCAACATCGTCCTTGCCGGCAAGTCACTGCATGGCGTGGTCGACGCCGTTCCGGTACCGGTGGGCATCGTCATCGGTGCGTTGGGTTCAGGCATCATCGGCATCATCGGCTACCGCTTCATCCACGTGCTCAATCGCATTGGCACCTGGGTACTGGGTATCGGTATCGTGGTTGGCTTCGGCTACATCTTCACCCATGTGCAGAGCGACGATTTCCTCACCCGCGGCGGCTTCAACCTGGCCGGCTGGCTGGCCACCGTGTCGCTGGCGGCGTTGTGGCAAATCGCCTTTGCGCCCTATGTGTCGGACTACTCGCGCTACCTGCCGGCAGATGTCAAAGTCAGCTCGACCTTCTGGACCACCTACCTGGGCTCGGCCCTGGGTTCAAGCCTGTCGTTCATCTTCGGCGCCGTGGCCGTGCTGGCGATCCCGGCCGGCATGGACACCATGGACGCGGTCAAGCTGGCCACCGGCACGCTCGGCCCGATCATGCTGGTGCTGTTCCTGCTCAGTGTGATCAGCCATAACGCCCTCAACCTGTATGGCGCGGTGCTGTCGATCATCACCCTGGTGCAAACGTTCGCCTACCGCTGGATCCCCACCGCCAAAAGCCGTGCAGTGCTGTCGCTGATCGTGCTGTCGGCCTGCTGCGTGGTAGCGGTGTTCGCTTCGGCAGACTTCATCGGCCACTTCGTTGACATGGTGCTGGTACTGCTGGTGGTGCTGGTGCCGTGGACGGCGATCAACCTGATCGACTTCTACGCCATTCACAAAGGTGACTACGACATCCAGTCGATCTTCCAGGTCGATGGTGGGATCTATGGGCGCTACAACCCGCAGGCCCTGATCGCCTACGCTGTGGGTATCGTGGTGCAGATACCGTTCATGAACACCCCGCTGTACGTCGGGCCGATTTCCGAGCACATCAACGGGGCTGACCTGTCGTGGCTGGTAGGGTTGGCGATCACCTCGCCGCTGTACTGGTGGCTGGCGAGCCGAGACAGTGCCTACCGTCGTCGGCAGACCAGCGCCAAGCTGGCAGCAGTGGCTTGATCGGTACTGGCCTTTCGCAGCAAAAGATGAAACGGCGGGGTGCAGGCGTCCGAACGCCTGGTGCAATTCAGGCGGGAAACAGCGAACCCGTCGATTGGGAGTGAATGGCAAAAAGTGGGCCGGCGCCAGAAGGCCGGCCCATTTCGCTATTCAGAAGTTGAAGGTGTAACGCATGATCAAGCGATTTTCATTAGCGCTGTCAGCGTAGGTCGAGCGGTTCGTGGAGTTTCGCCATTGGAACGAAACACCCTTCGCCGGCCCACTCTGAATGACATAAGAGATATCAGTGACCCGCTCCCATTCTTTGCCCTCCTCCCCGTTAAGGCGGAGTGAAGCGGCTTGGCGGCTCTTCAGCAGATCAGGATCAACATCATCACCTTTCATGTACCGGGTGGTGAACAGCAAGCCAGGTACACCCAACGCAGCGAAATCAAAGTCGTACCTTGCGAACCACACCCGCTCCTCAGGGGCAGTGAATGTACTGACCAGCGATTCGCCGAACAGGTAGGTATCCGTGCCGTTCACGAACGCAAACGAGGTGTCGCCCCAAGCCTTCTGGTAACCGCCACCGAGGGTGTGTCCCTTGATGCTGTAGGCGAAGTAGCTACTCAGCGTTCTGTTGTCCACCTCACCCAGTTTTTTGGAGCCTGTCTCGCTGGCATCGAACACGCGAACATCCGCGATCACATTGCCTTCCCCCAACGGTTTGATGACTTTAATGCCGGCGAAGTAGGAGGTGTAGAGGTCTTCAAGCTCGGCGGCGTGCAAGCTGAAGGTCATGTCCTTCGTGGGCTTGAAGTCAAATGCCAGGTAGTTGTAGTGATCCGCCTCAACCGGGGCATAGCCCGTGGCTGTGAGTGATTCGAAATCGGTGGAATTACGCTGCTTCACGGCGTTGACCCTTATAGCCGTTACCGTCAATTTATCGATGTCGTTGACGGTCAGCGAACCACCGCGAAAGACCTGAGGCAGCAGGCGGCTGTTATTACTCCAGAGCAGAGGCATCAGAGGGTTTACCCCCCCTATCCTCAACTCCGTCTTACCCATCCTTGCTTTGGCGGTGGCCACGAACTTACCGTATTCATCCTCAACCTGCCTGTCGGAATCGTAGGCCAGCAGCCCTGATCCCGTTCTGTCCGGGCTGGAATCAAGCTTCACCCCCAGCAAGCCCATCGCATCAATACCGAAGCCCACGGGCCCTTCTGTAAAACCCGATTGCAAGTTCAAAATAAAGCCTTGCGCCCACTCATCGCGCTTGGACTGAGTGGCGCCATCATTGCGAAAATCGCGATTATAGTAGAAGTTACGGAGTTCGAGACTGCCTTTGAAGTCTTCCACGAACGCGGCAGAAGCATAAGGCGCGACCAGCAATGCTGCTGAACAAGCCAACGATTTTTTTAAAGCAATAGACATCACAGGCACCTTGTTCTTGTTGTGTGCTTGAACATGGAGCGCAGCGAAGCGCCCCATGCAATGCCAATCCTACAAATGGGTGAAGGCCCGCTTTTGCGGAATGATCGAAACAGTATCACCCTGCCCGGCGCTAAACTTGGACAGGGCGCACGCCAGGTTTTTTATTCTGAGTGAAAGGTCGTGAATGCACGCACGGGTTCACGGCCAGTAACCAACGTGTTCTCAATGCTGCCATCATCGGCATAACCCAAGCTCATCCCACAGACGAGCATTTGGCTCTTCGGTATTGCCAGCATTTCAGTGATGATGCTGTGATATTTAAGGAATGCTGCCTGCGGGCAGGTGTGCAAGCCTCTTCCCCGTGCGGCAATCATGAGGCTTTGCAGGAACATGCCATAGTCCAGCAGGCTCCCTTCCTGAAGCACGCGGTCAATTGTGAAGAACAGGCCAACAGGCGCCCCGAAGAAGCGATAATTCCGGCCGTGTTGCTCGTGCATCCTTTGTTTATCGCTTCGACTGATGCCCAACAAGCTATAGAGCCCCCACCCTACCTCCCTGCGCCGTTCGATGTAGGGAGATGTCCACTCCCTGGGGTAATACGCGTAGGGATCAGAAAAGCGTTGGTCATCAGCCGGATGGTCATCAACCTCAGTCAGTGCTGCGGACAACCGTGCCTTCATATCGCCGGTAACAACATGCACGTTCCAGGGCTGCAGGTTGACGCCTGTTGCGCTATAGCGAGCAACGTTCAGAACCGCTTCAATTTCCTCCCGCGGAACTGGGGTTGGGAGGAACGACCTGATGCTCCGACGTGAGACGATTGCCCAGTCGATCAAACGGGCAGTTTCGTCCGAACCTACCGGTGATTTGCGCAAGCGATCAATAAGCATACCTGGCACCTTTCTCTCAGCATTATGGTCAGGTCAGCTCATGGGCAACCGTGGCCTTCTTCCTCACTACAGCCGAGTCCGAGCGAGATTGGTTGATCATGGTCACTGCAACAGCCCCTACCAGGCCGGCGAGCGCAATTGCCATGAAGTTCTGCTCCAGCGGCAACGCCATCGACACCAAGGCACCAATCAAAACAGGCGCGACAATCGCCCCGACGCGACCGACGCCCGAGGCAAAACCGACGCCAGTCGAGCGGATGGTGGAGGGATAGAAATCGCCGGCGTATGCATAGGCCAGAAGCTGGGTGCCAAGGGTCGAGGCACCCACGATGAACACGACGACAAAGAGCAGTTCGGTGGAGCGGGTATATCCCAGCAACGTGAGTGCAACCGCGCCCACGACATAGAACACCACCAAGACGTGTTTGATGCTGAATTTGTCGCTAAGCCATCCACCCAGAATTGCACCGAAGATCGAACCGAGGTTGAACACGATGACGAAATTCAGGGCTGAACCGAGGCTGAAACCCGCCATGGCCATCAACTTGGTGAGCCACGAATTGAGCGCATACACCATGAACAGCCCAGTCATGAATGCCATCCAGATCATGACCGTGCTGTATCCACGGCCTTCCAGGAAAAGGCTTCGTACTGGCTTATCTTGAGCAGAGATAATCTGAGGATTGCCGACGAGCTGCGTGTCATCCGTGATCACAAGGTCAGGACGAAGGCGACGCGCGATGATTTTCAACTCGTCTTGTCGACCCTGCTTCAACATAAAGCCGATAGAGTCGGGCATTGACTTGAGAATGAAAGGAATCAAAACCACTGGCAGGACGGCCACGTAAAACACGTATTGCCAACCGTAGCTTTCGATCAGTTGTTTACCCGTCAGGGCTACCAGAATTCCGCCCACCGAATAGCCTGCGAAAACGATGGTCACCAGCCGGGTGCGAACTTTCAAGGGCGAGAACTCACCCATCTGCGCCGTACAGATGGGCAACACACCGCCGATGCCCAAGCCGGCGATAAAGCGCATGATACTGAAGGTCAGCGGGCTGTCAGTGAACCCTGCCGCAGCGGTGAAAACGCTGAACAGCGCCACACAGATCGCGATCATTTTCGGCCGGCCAATTCGATCTGCCAATGTGCCTAAAAAAATGGCGCCCAGCATTGTCCCAAACAATGCTGAGCCAGCCATTACCCCGGCGCTGGTTGCGTCAATTTGCATATCGGCCATGATGGCCGGTAAGGCAGCCCCCACCACTGCCAAGTCGTAGCCATCGATAATCAGAATTAACACGCACCAGAACAGAATAATTCCATGAAAGCGGTTAAACTTCGACTCTTCGGTCAACGTGTAAATATTCAAAGCACTCATACCGTGTCTCCTTCAATCTTATTGTTGTGTTTTTGAAGTCCACATACGTATAGCGATCTGGCACAACTCGACCACACGCACAGGTACGCATGGTTCCGCGTGTGAGTCGGGAGAGTTGAGAGGCACCAACTAGACGGCGCCCGAGAAAAATCGTAGGCCTTATGGCAAGCGCCAACCATGCCCAATGGCATCATTCTGCTTGACCGGAACGGGCAGTTTTGGAAAACCAGATGGCTTCAATCAGCGGGTGATCAGCCCAAGCGCAGAGGACTAGTCCCCTCGAGGGCTACGCAACGAGCGTCGGTAAGCACCAGGGGTGATACCCGTCCATTTTTTGAATGCCCTGTGGAACGCACTGGTTTCAATGAAGCCAACCTCTGACGCAACGCCATCCACCGTCATACCTGCCCGGCAGAGCAGACTGATGGAAATATCCCGCCTTAGATTATCTTTGAGCCGTTGGTAGGTGAAACCCTCAGCGTAGAGCCTTCGCTGTAGGGTGGAACTGGACATGCTCAAGTCGCGTGCGAGTTCATCGAGTTCAGGCCATGTGTGTGGAGAGAGCAGTTTTAGTCGCCGCCGGATCGTAATGCTCGTGCTGTCGTCGTTACGGTATTTCACAAGGAAGTTACTTGGCGTTCCCTTCAAAAACAAAGGCAGTGTGCTGAGCGTTTGGCAAACCTTGTACTCCAGAACATTCTTCTCGAAAACAGCGGAGGTTCTCTCGGCCCGCCACTCGATTTCCTCACAAAAACGCATTCGATAGTCGCTGTCGTCCTCTGGCTGAGGAGGACGCATCGATAACTTCAAAACAGGGATGCGCCTGTCGCACAGCCAACAAAGCAGACCGTGCACGAGGACCAGCCAGGCACCATAACAAAACGCCCTTCGCGACTCACCATGATCATGGATGACAATTGCAGCATACTCTCCATCGCACTCCACCGACCCATAGATGTCATCAAGGGCAGTCCTGAGAAACGCCAGAATCCGCTTGAGCGCCTGTCCAATGGTGTCGCAGCCGAGGGCCAACTGCGCCATCAGCTTGAAGCTACCTCTGCGAAGAGGGTGACTGTCTGCCGCAAAAAACTCATCGTCGAGCAAATCCGCTAACGCAATCCACAATCTGGAGAACGTACCAGCAGGTACCCTGGCATAGCGCTGGTCCAGCAGGCGTGGATCAATATGCGCGTGGCTGAGCACAGTAGCAACATCCAGGCCACGCAGTTCTGCTCCTTGAAGTGCGTCCCGCACGAGGCTGATCGACGTAGTGCCTTTGTGGGCAGAAAACTCCATCTGGGGCTCCGTTGCTAACTCGATACCAAAGGCTGCCTTGCAAAGCAGACACACCCGTAGAAGATCTACCGTACCAATATCACTGTGCCAGGTGTCAACGCCCCTTGTTTTTTATTGCAACACGTTTTGGATTACCGCCCAGAGAGGTCACAACACCTGAGGTAAGCGGGCATTGCTTCATTCTCGCCCCTGCATCCAGGATAGTCACCCCACCTGTTTAAGGCCCTTTCCATGAGTGCCAGCGAAATGTTCTGGGAGCAGTTTTCTGTCGGCCAGGCGTGGACACACCATCGAGATGAAGCGTTGGCGCAAGACGAAATCATCGCCTTCGCAAAGCAATACGATCCGCTATACATGCACACTGATCCTGTTCAGGCGCTTTCCAGCCCCCTGGGCGTACATTGTGCAAGCGGCGTGCATACCTTCGCACTGGCTCAGCGAATGCTGTGTGATGCGCTGTTTTCGGTGACGCATGTCGTGGCCGGGCACCGCATTGAAAACTTCATCATGCATCGACCTGTGAAGCCGAGAGATCGGCTCAGCCTGACGGCAAAGGTGATGAATGTCTCACAGCACGCTCGTCGAGACGATTGCGGCTGGGTCACGCTCGCGATTGCTGTGCAGGTAGCCGGCACCGGTTCGGTGTTGACCTACGACCTGACCGTGCTAATCGCACGAGCAAAATGACCCCGACGCCGATCCATTTGGCCAATCCTCATTGCTCAGAAGCCCCCAAACATCGCTCTCAAGTACCGCCGTCAGAGGGTCGCAATTGCGCGAAGCGGCTGAGCAAGCGGAGCGCGCAGGCTTTCAAATTTTGGGGGGCAGTCCAGGTGAAGCGCAGTCTTCAACATCTGTGCTGTAACCTGTGAGAGCGGGCACGCCCGCGAAGAGGCCAGCACAGTCAACCCACCTCTTGCATGGCAACACACAATTCAAGAAACCGCGAGGCAGCCCGCGAAGGCGTAGCCCCATGCGGCAACAGAATGGAAAAACGCCGCACCAGCGCCTGCGGCGCAACCTGCAGCCGGTGCAGCGCCCCATCTTCATGACGAATGGACATCGCCGACACAAAGCCAACCCCCATCCCGGCCCGGACGGCCTCTTTTACCCCTTCAACGCCAGCGATCTCCAGCGCCACTCGCATTGCCACGCCATCACGGGCAAACGCCCGCTCGACGATCTGCCGCACACCCGAGCCGCTTTCACGCAGTACCAAGGGGTAGGTGCCGAGCGCCGCCAGTGTCTGCTGGTCACTGCTTGCCAGGGGATGCCCACGGGGCACAATCGCCACGATCTCGTCCTCGCGCCACGGCGTCACTTGCGTACCCAACGGCAACTCCTGCCCGGGCGGCCCCTCGATCAGGGCAATATCAACACTGTCCAGGGCGGCGACGATCTCCGCCGTGTTGCCATGCGAGGTGCTGACCAGCACATCCGGATGACGCCCGTGAAAATCGGCGATCAGGTAAGGCAGCAGGTAACTGGCGGGCGTGGTACTGGCGCCGATGCGCAAGGTGCCGCGCTCCAGCCCGCGCATGGCCTCGCGCAATGCTTGCGCCTGTCGGAAGGTTTCGCGCAGGCGCTCGGCATGCGCCAGCAACTGCTCACCGGCCGCTGTCAGCCGCACGCCGCGGCCGGCACGTTGGTAAAGGGGTTCGCCAAACGCCTCTTGCAAGAGCTTGAGCTGGCCGGACACCGCCGGCTGCGACAGGTGCAGGGCTTGAGCGGCATGGCTGATGTTGCCGTGTTCGGCAACCGTGGCGAATGTTATCAGCTGTTCTGGGGTCATTTTTGAAAATTATCAGCTTTTCGGATATTTGCCATCCTAAATTACGATTTTTTATAAGCTTATAACCAGATTAACGTAGGCCTTGTCGAAACACCTTTTCCGGAGGACTCACATGGCCACGGTTCCGTCCAACCCTGCCTTTGCCCCTACCCTCTCCACCCGAGGGCGGCTCAATGGCATTCTTTTCGTCGCGCTGTTCGCGGTCGCAGTCACTCAACTGGCGGCCCTGCCCGCTATCGCCAACCTGGGCATCAGCCCGCTGATCGTGGGTATCGTCGCAGGTGCCTTGTATGGCAACGCGTTGCGTGACGGCGTACCGGCAAGCTGGGCGGCAGGCATCAATTTTTCCGCTCGCGGCCTGTTACGCATTGCTGTGGCATTTTTTGGCCTGCGGGTAAGCCTGCAGGAAATTGCCGAAGTCGGCTGGTCGGGGCTTATCGTGTCGGTGCTGGTAGTCACCAGTACCCTGCTGATCGGCCTGTGGTGTGGCATGAAAGTGTTCAAGCTCGACCGCGATACCGCCTTGCTCACCGCCGCCGGCAGCGCTATCTGCGGCGCTGCCGCCGTGCTGGCATTTGAATCGGCGCTGCGCAGCGCCCCCCATAAAAGCGCCATGGCAGTCGGAAGCGTGGTGCTGTTCGGTACCTTGTCGATGTTCCTTTACCCGCTGGCGATCAATGCCGGCTGGCTGCATCTGGATACCATGGGCGCCGGGCTGTTGCTGGGCGGCACAGTCCACGAAGTGGCGCAGGTGGTAGGCGCGGCCAGTAATGTCAGCCCCGAAGCCACGCATATCGCCACCATCGTCAAGATGACCCGGGTCATGCTGCTGGTGCCGGTACTGCTGGTGGTGGGCCTGTGGATCAGCCGTTCGCGCAAGGCTGGCCAGGCGCAGGGCAACGGGCGCATTGCCATGCCCTGGTTCGCTTTTGGCTTCCTGGCACTGGTACTGGTGAATTCGCTGCAAGTGCTGCCTGGCAGCGTGACCCAGGCCGTGAACAGCCTGGACACCTTTGCCTTGACCATGGCCATGACGGCGTTGGGTATGGAGACCCGCTTCAGCCAGATTCGCCAGGCCGGGCCACGGGCGCTGGCGACCGGGGCGATCCTCAACCTGTGGCTGGTTGGCGGGGGGTTGGCGATTACCCTGGGGGTGCAGAAGCTGTTGGGCTGACTGGAGACCGGGTTGGCTGCTTCGCGGGTAAACCCGCTCCTACACAGGTCCGCACCGCCATCAAGGCTTGCGCTGTACCTGTATAGGAGCGGGTTTACTCGCGAAGCAGGCCGCCCGGTCTCAAGGTTTTTCACAGCCCCCCTCGTTGCCGTCCACATTTCTCGGTATGGTGGTGTCAAAGAAGGATGTTTTACCCGCACAGGAAAGACTTAGATGCCTCAACGCCATGTCATCAATGCATCCGTCAGCCCCAAAGGCAGCCTGGAGACGCTGTCACAACGTGAAGTGCAGCAACTGAGTGAAGTCGGTACCGGTAGCCTTTACACACTGTTCCGCCAGTGCGCCCTGGCAATCCTCAACACTGGCGCCCATGTTGACAATGCCAAGACTATCCTTGAGGCCTACAAAGACTTCGAGGTGCGTATCCACCAACAGGACCGCGGCGTGCGCCTGGAGCTGCTGAACGCGCCGGCCGACGCCTTCGTCGATGGCGAAATGATCGCCAGCACCCGTGAAATGCTGTTCAGCGCCTTGCGCGACATCGTCTACACCGAAAGCGAGCTGGCCAGCCAGCGCATCGACCTGGAAAGCTCCCAGGGCATCACCGACTACGTTTTCCACCTGCTGCGCAACGCGCGTACCTTGCGCCCGGGCGTGGAGCCGAAGATGGTGGTGTGTTGGGGCGGCCACTCGATCAGCACCGAGGAATACCAGTACACCAAGAAGGTCGGCCACGAACTGGGCCTGCGCAAGCTGGATGTCTGCACCGGCTGCGGCCCGGGTGTGATGAAAGGCCCGATGAAGGGCGCCACCATCGCCCACGCCAAGCAACGCATGCATGGCAGCCGCTACCTGGGCCTGACCGAGCCTGGCATCATCGCCGCCGAGGCGCCCAACCCGATCGTCAACGAACTGGTGATCCTGCCAGACATCGAGAAGCGCCTGGAGGCCTTCGTGCGTGTCGGTCACGGCATCATCATCTTCCCGGGCGGTGCCGGCACGGCGGAGGAGTTCCTGTACCTGCTGGGCATCCTCATGCACCCGGACAACCACGACCTGCCGTTCCCGGTGGTGCTCACCGGCCCGCGCAGCGCCGAGCCTTATCTGCAACAGTTGCACGCTTTCGTCGGCGCCACGCTGGGTGAAGCGGCACATCGCCTGTACGAAATCATCATTGATGACCCGGCGGAAGTCGCCCGGCACATGGTCGAAGGCCTCAAAGCGGTCAAGCAGTTCCGCCGCGAGCGCAACGATGCCTTCCACTTCAACTGGCTGCTGAAGATCGAGGAGAGCTTCCAGCGACCGTTCGACCCGACCCACCAGGCCATGGCCGACCTGGACTTGCGTCGTGAGCTGCCGCCCCATGAACTGGCGGCCAACCTGCGCCGGGCGTTTTCCGGGATTGTCGCAGGCAACGTCAAGGACAAAGGCATCCGCCTGATCGAGGAACACGGGCCGTATCAGATCCACGGTGACAGCGCCGTACTGGACCCGCTGGGCCGGCTGCTGCAGGCATTTGTCGACCAGCACCGGATGAAGCTGCCCGGCGGCGCGGCGTATGTACCGTGCTATCAGGTGGCAACCTGACCACGCTGTTTTGCTGATGACGGGCATGGATGCCCGTCAAACGCGGGGGCCGGGTGACGGGAGCGTCTGTACGGATCACCCACATGGGTTACATGAGAGCTCACCCACCTAGGTGATTCGCTCACTGCCGGAGTTCAACCACCGTCCGCTCGAAAAACCGAATGCTGTCGCGCCCCCCACGTTTGGACTGGTACAACGCCACATCCCCCTGCTCGATCAACGCCGCCAGGCTCGCCGGCGGCTGGTCGAACACGTTGGCACCAATGCTCAAGGTCACCGCCTGGGGCGTAGGCACCGTCTTGTCGGCGTACTGCTGGAACTGCTCACGCAGCCCACTACCCAGTTCCATGACCCGTTCACTGCTCGCGCCACTGAGCAAGATGACGAATTCATCCCCGCCCAATCGCGCCGCCAGCGAGCGCTCGGGCAGCGCCGTCCGGATCATCTCGCTCAAGGCAATCAGCAAACGGTCGCCGGCGATATGCCCGTGCAGGTCGTTGACCAGTTTGAAGTTGTCGATGTCGATCAGTAGCAATGCCCCAGGTTGCGCCGGGCTCACGTCCTTGAAGAAATGCCCCGCCCGTACCTCCAGTGCACGCCGGTTGTACAGCGCAGTCAGCGGGTCACGGGCGGCCAGCCGGGCAATCCGCTCTTCACGCCGGTAACGTACGGTGCCGGTCATCGACAAGGCAATCAGCATGATCGCCATCGCGCCTTCCACCAGCGAAACCTGAATGATCAGCCCGCCAAAGGTCGCCAGGTCAATCAGCGTGCCTGGCGTGATCGCGATGGCCGCCTTGGCCACATAGAACAGCCCATGGATCAGCAACACATAGCGCAGCTGCACGGCCCCGACACTCAGGGATTTACCATGTGGCCGCAGCAGGAAACTGGCCTTGAGCGTCAGCGAGGCCACCAACAACGAGTTGACCATCAGCATCACCTTCGACCACTGCGGGCCCACGGGCAGCAGCAGCAAGGCGAACCAGACCAGCACGATCATCAACCAGGCACGTGACAAGCGCTCCTGGGTGAAGCGCAGCACGCCGATCAGGAAAAAAACGTGGGCCACCACCAGCAAGCCATTGGCGAACCAGATACCGATGAACAGCAAGCCGATCCCGCGCAACAATGCCAGGGTGCTACCAACCGTAATCGTGGCGAAACCCGCACTCCAGTACAGTAATGAGGTTTCGCGCACACTACGCCATTCAATCGCCAGGTACAAGGCGGCCGCAGCGGCCAAAGCGACTGAAATAGTCAGCATCGTGGGTGGATCTAATGCCATATACGCATTGGCCTGTCTGGTTAACGGGAAAAGGCCCGACTGTCTGCGACCGTGATCACGTTTCAGAGGGGCCTTGCAGTGTTGCCTGCACATTGTAATCCAGCCCCTGACAAAGGGCCGTGGGCAGCAATATCATAATGACATCAATGCGCGGTGCGCACCACTCTGACCCTGTCGCTGGCTTGCTGGCGACAGGGCCCGTACAGGCGATGTCAGAGCACCCGCTTGATCAACGGTTCCAACCGGCTATAGCGCAACCGACGCAGAAACTTGCGCACTTGCTTGGGATGTTCGGCCTTCTCCCCCAGCGCCTCTGCCGAACCGATTCTCGGCGCAAAGCGCCGCAGTTCGCTCAACTCCGCTTCCCGTGGCGCCAGCCATTGCCCCTGCGGGTCGTCGATCAGCAGGCCGTTCTCAAGGTCCAGGTTGAACCCGCGCGGGTTCAGGTTGTTGCCGGTCAGCAGCGAATAACGCTGATCGATCCACACACCCTTGGCATGGAAGGTATGCCCCGGGTCGTTCCAGATGCGTACTTGCAGCTGGCCACTGGCAATCGCGGCGTGGCGGCGGCGGGCAAAGGCGCGCAGGTTGTCCTCATACAGATAGGGCAATGCACCACTGGCACTGAACGGCTCGCCAGGGGCGATGTAGAAGTCGTTGGCGGTGCGGTCACCGACAATCAGTTCCACCCCAACCCCCCGTGCCAGCGCATGGTCAAGTTCGCGCATCACGACCTGTGGCGGGTTGAAATACGGCGTACTGATGATGATCTGCGTGCGCGCCACTGCCAGCAAGGCGCACAGCGCCCGGTTCAGTGGATTGCCACGGCCCACACCCAGCAGCGGGATCACCTGCAGGCCCTGCCCCGTCACGCTGGCCGGTACCTCGTAGGCCATGCGCCGCAGCCGTGCGCGCAAACGCCGAATGTCACCGCGCAAACTGCGGGTAGAAGGTGGCGCCGGCAGGTCGAGGCGCGGTGTGGCGGTATGGTGCAGCAAACGCTGAACCAGGCCGACCATGGCATCAGCCAGTGCCGGTGACTGGAACAGGTGGTAGCGATCCAGGCGATAGCGGTCGAAACGATGCAGGTAGACGTTGTTCAGACTGGCGCCGGTGTAGATCACGCAATCGTCGATGATGCTGCCTTTGAGGTGCAGCACCCCGAACAGTTCGCGGGTCTGCACTGGCACGCCATGAATCGCGATGTCCAGCCCGCGCAACTGACGCTGGGCCTGATACCAGGCGGCATTGCCCGGCTGACGCCCGGCCCCCAGCAGCCCGCGCCTGGCGCGGAACCAGTCGACCACGATGGTGATCTCCAGGCCTGGCCGCTCGGCCTTGGCCTGGTACAAGGCATCCAGGACTTCCTGGCCAGCCTCATCCTCCTGCAGGTACAGCGCGACGATAACGATGCGCCGAGTCGCCGTACGGATGCGCTCGAACAGGCAGGCGCGGTAAGCCCTGGCATCGGGCAGCACCTGGATCGCTTCGGGGGCCATGGCGTAGCCTGGCAAGCCCGCCAGCATGGTTTCGGGGTTCACTGACGCTCACCTTCTCTGTGCAATCACTGTCGGCCCAGCCAGCCGGCGGGGCCATTCCTGGCCGCTGCATCCGGGGTGTATGATCGACCCGGCAACGACCCATAACAACAAGAACCACGCGAGGCTCTGCTTTCTCACTGCCCCTGCCCAACCAGGCCTCAGCTTGCACAGGAACAGCGCAATGGTCCACCCCGCTTCTGCAAACCTATCGCCGTCTAGTGTAAAGAATTGTTCGGCAAAGACCTTTGGCTTCCTGATTTTGCCCAGTTTCACCACCATCGGCCTTGCGTCGGCGGTAGAGACCCTGCGCATGGCCAACCTGGCCGCGCGCAAGCCACTGTATCGCAGTGTGCTGATCGCCGCAGACGACGCGCCGGTGGTGGCCAGCAACGGCATGCGCGTACTGCCCGACTACAACATTACCAACGCCCCCGCGCTGGATGCCTTGCTGGTGGTCGGCGCCAACCCGATCGACCGAAGCCGTAGCAACCGCCCATTGATCGACTGGTTGCGCCAACTGGCCCGCCAGCGCTTGCCACTGGGCGGTATCTGCACCGGTAGCTACCTGCTGGCCAAGGCCGAATTGCTCAAGGGTTACCGCTGCACCATCCACTGGGAAGACCTGCCGACGTTGCAGGCACACTTCCCCGGTATCGTGATCTCCAGCCAGCTGTTCGAACTGGACCGCGACCGTTACACCTGCTCAGGCGGCGTGGCAGCCATGGACATGATGTTGCAACTGGTGGCCCGCGACACGGGCGGCCAGGACATCGCGGCCAAGGCCGCCGAGCTGTTGCTGTGCGACCGCGTACGCGGTGAGCGTGAGCGGCAGCGTGTGCCGCTGCGTACCCTGCTCGGCAGCGCCCAGCCCAAACTGAGCCAGGTGGTGGCGATCATGGAGGCCAATCTCGAGGAGCCGCTGGGGCTGGAGGAACTGGCCAGCCTCAACGACGTGACCGTGCGCCAATTGGAGCGGCTGTTCCACAAGTACCTGCAGCGCACGCCCAGCCAGTATTACCTGGAGCTGCGGCTATCACGGGCGCGGGAGTTACTGCTGCGCAGCGACGTGCAAGTGCGTGAGGTAGCGCTGGCCTGCGGCTTCAGTTCGCCTGCGCATTTTTCCAAGAGTTATAGCCGGTTCTTCGGGCTGTCGCCTTTAGGGGAGCGGCGGCAGGCCTCTCTCCACTGACGGGGGTCAGGTATTGGCATTGCTGGCCTCTTCGCGGGCAAGCCCGCGCCTACACGCACATCGGTGGTCCGCCACAGGCCGTTGTAGGAGCGGGCTTGCCCGCGAAGAGGCCAGTGCAGGTCAACTAATCTTCAAGGGCCGCGTGCGCCGTCTCCCGACACATCAGCATGGCCACCAGCGCCACCAGTGCTGCCGCCAGCAAGTATCCTGCCGGGGCCAGCTTGCTGCCCGTCACCTGAATCAGCCAGGTGGCAATGAACGGCGCAGTCCCGCCAAACAGCGAATTGGCCACATTGAAGCTCAGGGCAAACCCGCTGAAGCGCACCCGGGTCGGAAAGATTTCGGCCAGCAGGCACGGCAAGGTCCCGTCGTTCATCGCCAGCATCGCACCAAAAAGGATCTGGATGGCCAGAATCACCAGCAGCGGCTGGCCGTCCAGCAGGCGAAACAACGGCACGGTCAACCCCAGGAACAACAGCGAGGCCACCACCAGCATGGTCTTGCGACCAAACTGGTCTGACAGCCGCCCCATCAGGAAGATCAAGCCGATATAGGTGGCCAGCGACACCGTCGAGGCGATGAACGAATCCCGCTCGCTCATGCCCATTTCACTGGACAGGTAGGTCGGCATGTAACTGAGCAACAGGTAGAACGCAACCGCATTCAGGCAGGTGACACCCATGCCGATCGCCAGACTGCGCCGGTGCTGGCCCAGCAGTTCGCGCAGCGGCGTCGTGGCCATGCCGGCCTTGGTTTCCAGGCGCTGCTCCATCTCCAGGAACTTGGGCGTGTCCTGCAAGCTCATGCGGATATAGCGCCCTACCAGGCCGAACGGCGCCGCCAGCAGGAACGGCAGGCGCCAGCCCCATTCATGCAGGGCTTCACTGCTGAGCAGCTCATGCAGCACCGCAACGAACGCCGCACCGAACAACAACCCCGCCGCTGTGCTGGCCGGCACGATGCTGGTGTACAAGCCACGCCGCCCAGGCGGCGCGTACTCGGCCAGGAACGCAGCGGCCCCGGCGTACTCACCCGAGGCGGAAAACCCCTGTACCAGGCGGATCAGCAATAGCAAGGCCGGTGCCCACAGCCCGATCTGCGCATAGCCCGGCAACAAGCCGATGCAGAAGGTGGATACCGACATGATCAGGATCGACCACGACAACGCGTTGCGCCGACCGTGTCGGTCGCCGAAATGGCCCCAGACAATGCCGCCCAGCGGGCGTACCAGGAAAGACAACGCGAATACCGCGAAGGTAGCCAGCAGGCCGGTGGTCTTGTCAGTTTGCGGGAAGAAGGTGGCGGCGATGATGGTGGCCAGATAGCCGTAGGCGGCGTAGTCGAACCACTCGACGAAGTTGCCCATGAAGCTGGCCCGGGCGGCCTTGCGCAGCGCCTGGCGTTCGGCGTTGTGCGCGGGGCCGGCGATGGCGGATGGGTCTAGGGTGGTGCTGGACATGACGGGTACCCTCTGGTTCTTTTAATTGGAGGCAGGGTCTGGTGGTCATACGGGGATCTTGTTGTTGTCTGGGCCGGCCTTTTCGCGGGTGAACCCGCGCCTACGACAACGGTGAAATCTTTGTAGGAGCGGGCTTGCCCGCGAAGCAGCCGACGCCGATGCTTATTTGTGAATGATGTTGTGCTCCGGCCCATACGGGAACCTGGTGATGTTCTCGGCGCCGCTGTCGTTGACGATCAGGATGTCGTGCTCGCGATAACCGCCCGCCCCCGGCCGCCCTTCAGGCAGCATGATCATCGGCTCGATCGACACCACCATGCCCGGCTCCAGCACGGTATCGATGTCCTCGCGCAGCTCCAGCCCAGCCTCGCGGCCGTAGTAATGGCTGAGCGTGCCGAACGAATGGCCATACCCGAAGGTGCGGTACTGCAGCAGGTCGTGGCGCAGGAAGATCTCGTTCAGTTCGCGGGCGATATCGCTGCAGCGCATGCCCGGGCGCACCAGTTTCAGCCCGGCTTCGTGCACTTCGACGTTGGCCTGCCACAGGCGCAGGTACTCGTCCGGGCAGTGGTCAAGGAACAGGGTGCGCTCCAGCGCGGTGTAGTAGCCGGCGATCATGGGGAAACAGTTGAGGCTGAGGATCTCGCCCTTGCCCACACGGCGGCTGGTGACCGGATTGTGTGCGCCATCGGTGTTGAGCCCGGACTGGAACCAGGTCCAGGTGTCCATCAGCTCGGCGTCGGGGAAGCGTTTGGCAATTTCGCGCACCATCGCCTGGGTGGCATGCAGTGCCACCTCGTACTCGGGCACCTGCTCACGCAGGGCCTCGACCACTGCCGCCCCGCCGATGTCGGCCACCTGTGCACCGTGACGGATAAGTGCCTGCTCCTCGGCCGACTTGATCATGCGCATACGCATGCACGGCGCAGCGATGTCCACCAGCTCGGCCTTGGGGTAGCAGGCGGCGAGTTTGCCGTGGTTCTGCAGGTTCAGGTGGTCGTACTCCACGCCGATGCGCGAGGCCAGCGGCAACGCCTGCTGGATGGCGACGAAATAGTTGTCGCGCTGCCAGTCGGTGTAGACAATGTTGTCAGTGCCGACCGTGCGCCGCCAAGGTTGCCCGCCGTCGATGTTGGCACTGATCGAGACCACCTTGTCCTGGGTGATCACCAGCGCATAGGGGCGGCCGAACGAGCAGTAGAGGAAATCGCTGTAGTAGTTGACGTTGTGGTACGAGGTGAAGATTGCCGCCTCAATGTCCTGCTCGGCCATATAGGCCCGCAGCCGGGCGTGGCGAGCAGCGTATTCCTGAGCGGAGAAGGTTGGTTGTACCTTGTCGCCATTGCGAATTTTCAGGGTCTTGGGCATTTGCATGGTCGGGGTTCCTTGTCGTTGTGAGCACGCTGTTCAGGCCGGCCGCCTGAGAAGCATTGCAACAGAACCGACGAGGACACTTTTGTATCTATCCGACCTGGAATTGGCGGGATAACCACTGGCCAAGGGGGCGCTGAGCGCGCCCCCCGCCAGGCAACGCTATTTCAAATCAAAGCGGTCCAGCTCCATGACCTTCTGCCAGGCGGCCACAAAGTCGCGGACAAACTTGTCACCCCCATCACTGCTGCCATACACCTCGCTCAACGCCCGCAACTGGGCATGCGAACCGAACACCAGATCGACCCGGCTACCGCTCCACTTCACCTGCCCGGTCTTGCGGTCGCGGCCTTCGAAGGTTTCGTTGTCCGCTGAGGTCGGTTTCCACTCCACGCTCATATCCAGCAAGTTGCGGAAGAAGTCGTTGCTCAGCGTCCCCGGCTTGTCGGTGAACACGCCGAGGTTGCTGCCACCATGGTTGGCACCGAGCACCCGCAGGCCACCGATCAGCACGGTCAGCTCCGGCGCGGTCAGGGTCAGCAACTGCGCCTTGTCCAGCAACAGTTTCTCGGCCTTGACGCTGTAGCGTGCCTTGGTGAAGTTGCGGAAGCCGTCGGCCAGCGGTTCCAGCACGGCGAACGACTCGACGTCGGTCTGCTCCTGGGACGCATCGACTCGGCCCGGGCGGAACCCTACGCTGCCGCTGTAACCCGCATCCTTGGCAGCTTTTTCGACTGCCGCGGTACCGGCCAGCACGATCAGGTCGGCCAGGGAAACCTTTTTGCCGCCGTTGTTGAACTCGCCCCGGATTTTCTCCAATGCCGCCAGCACCTTGTCCACGCCCTGGTTTGCAGCCCAGTCCTTCTGTGGCGCCAAGCGCAAACGTGCGCCGTTGGCACCACCGCGCTTGTCGGAGCCGCGGAAGGTCGACGCGGATGCCCAGGCGGTGGAGACCAGTTCGCCCACGCTCAAACCCGAGGCCAGGATCCTGGACTTGAGGGTCGCGATGTCTTGCTCGCTGATCGTGGATGGGTCAGCTTTGGGCAACGGGTCTTGCCACAGCAACTCTTCATTGGGCATTTCCGGGCCCAGATAGCGCGCCAGCGGGCCCATGTCGCGGTGGATCAGCTTGTACCATGCACGGGCAAAAGCATCCGCCAGCTGGTCAGGGTTTTCTTTGAAGCGGCGAGCGATTGGCTCGTAAATGGGGTCGAAACGCAATGCCAGGTCGGAGGTCAACATCGACGGTGCGTGCTTTTTACCGGGATCGTGTGCATCGGGCACCGTGCCTGCGCCTTTGCCGTCTTTCGGCCGCCACTGGTGCGCGCCGGCCGGGCTTTTGGTCAGCTCCCACTCAAAGTCGAACAGGTTATTCAGGTACTCGTTGCCCCACCGGGTCGGGGTGGAGGTCCAGGTCACTTCCAGGCCGCTGGTGATGGTATCCCCGCCTTTGCCGGAGCCAAACGTGTTGTGCCAGCCCAGGCCCTGCATCTCCAGGCCTGCCGCTTCCGGCTCGGGGCCGACGTTGTCGGCGGGGCCGGCACCATGGGTCTTGCCGAACGCGTGACCACCGGCGATCAAGGCCACGGTTTCTTCATCGTTCATGGCCATGCGGCCAAAGGTTTCACGGATGTCCTTGCCCGAGGCCACGGGGTCGGGGTTACCTTCCGGGCCTTCCGGGTTCACGTAGATCAGGCCCATCTGCACGGCGGCCAGCGGGTTTTCCAGGTTACGCTCGGCCGACAGGTCGCGATTCTGCTCTTCACCATGCTTGGCCGGCTCGGCCACCAGGTCACCCTGCCCCGGCGGCTGCGCCTTGACCTGATCCTTGCCGTAACGGGTATCGCCGCCCAGCCAGACCTTTTCCGACCCCCAGTACACGTCTTCGTCCGGCTCCCACACATCGGCACGCCCGCCGGAGAAGCCGAAGGTCTTGAAGCCCATGGACTCGAGGGCAACATTACCGGTGAGTACGATCAGGTCGGCCCAGGAAATCTTGTTGCCGTACTTCTGCTTGATCGGCCACAGCAGGCGCCGAGCCTTGTCCAGGCTGACGTTGTCCGGCCAGCTGTTGAGCGGGGCGAAGCGTTGCTGGCCAGAGCCCGCACCACCGCGGCCATCACCAATGCGGTAGGTGCCCGCGCTGTGCCAGGCCATGCGGATGAACAGCGGGCCGTAGTGGCCAAAGTCGGCCGGCCACCAATCCTGCGAGTCGGTCATCAGGGCAGTCAGGTCTTTCTTCAGGGCCTGGAAGTCGAGGCTCTTGAACGCCTTGGCATAGTCGAAGTCCGGGTCGGGGCTGGACTTGGAGGAATGCTGGTGAAGAATTCTCAGGTTGAGCTGGTCAGGCCACCAGTCACGGTTGGTGGTGCCGCCACCTGCGGTTTGATGGAACGGGCATTTCGATTCGTTCGACATCTGCGGGTACCTTTGGGTCGGTTATCCAGATTTCCGGTCTATGCCAGTGTTCTTTCAGCCGAGCGGGTGGACTCGTACTACCCCTCATCAGGTGTACACGGGGCTTGCGAAGCTGTCACGGCGGGGGGGCACGGTCTTGCACGCAGGTGCTGACGCGCTGCCCTGTCGCGGAATTCGCGGGGCCACGAGAAAGACTAGCCGAGCTTGGGCAGAGTTCTAATAGAGTGGCTGTTGGAGCCTGATAGGCTGGCTCTGTCAGGCGCAGGCCTGTATCGGCCTCATCGCGGTCAAGCCCGCGATGAGGCCGGCACATCCATACAAGGCACAGGGCCCTGCACCCTGCTTCAATACACAGCCATACCCTTTGCCCAGGACGCCGAGCCCTCATGAACCGCAATGACCTGCGCCGCGTCGACATGAACCTGCTGGTACTGTTCGAAGCCCTGATGATCGAACGCAACCTGACCCGCGTGGGTGAAAAGCTGTTTATCACCCAATCCACCGTCAGCGCCGCCCTCGCCCGCCTGCGCGAGCTGTTCGACGACCCGCTGCTGATCCGCAGCGGCCGGGCCATGGAACCCACCCCACGGGCCATGCAGATCTTTGCTGAACTGGGCCCGGCCATGGACGTGATTTCCGCCGCCATCAGCCGCGCCCGCGAGTTCGACCCGGCCAACAGCTGCAACGTGTTCCGCCTGGGCCTTTCTGACGATGCCGAGTTCGGCCTGTTTCCGGCCCTGCTGCAGGCCCTGCGTGAAGAAGCCCCCGCCATTAGCGTGGTAGTGCGGCGGGCCAATTTCCTGCTGATGCCGGGCCTTCTGGCCAGCGGCGAGATCTCGGTAGGTGTGAGCTATACCACCGACCTGCCGGCCACCGCCAAGCGCCGCAAGCTGCGCGACATCGGTGTACGGGTGCTGCGCGCCGACGACCGCCCGGGGCCGCTAACCCTCGACGAATACTGCGCCCGCCCGCACGTGATGGTGTCGTTTTCCGGTGACATGAGCGGCAACATCGACCTCGACCTGGCACGCATCGGTCGTTGCCGCAAGGTGGTGCTGGCGGTGCCGCAGTTCGGTAGCCTGCGCGCCCTGCTGCGCAACACCGAGCTGATCGCCACGGTGCCGGACTATGCCGCTTGTGCCCTCGCCGACGACGGCAGCCTGCGCGCCGACCCAGCGCCGTTCGACATCACCGAGGCCGAGCTGTCGATGGTCTGGAGCGGCGCCCAGGACAACGACCCCGCCGAGCGCTGGCTGCGCGACCGCATCCTGCAGTTCATGGCCACGCCGTGATGCCCGCTTCGCAGCACAACGCTGTTGCTACCGGCCGTAAAGCCTGAAGTACGCAGCTGCTATTTGCTGCGCTGCATCCACGCTGCGCCAAGCCCACTGAGGCAGATCACCAAAATCCCCACCAGGCTCAGGGTATCTGGCACCTGGCTGTACACCACGAAGCCAAGCAACCCGGCAAACACGATCTGGCAATAGCTGAACGGCGCCAGCAACGCCGGCGCTGCATGGCGGAAGGCCTGGGTCAGCAGCAGGTGCGCAGTCATGCCAAAGCCCCCCAGTGCCAGCATCAACAGGGCATGGTCCCAGCGCGGCACTTCCCAGAAGAACGGCACCAGCGCACTCATTGCCAAGGTGTTGCACAGCCCCGCATAGAAGTTGCTGGTGGTCGGGCTGTCATGCGCCGCCAGAATGCGCGTCAGCAACTGATAGAAGCAGAAGCCCAACGCCGAACCGAACGGATACAGAATGGCCGGGGTAAACATCGCCCCACCCGGGTGCACCACCACCAGCACGCCGATAAAGCCCATGACCACCGCCACCCACTGCCCCACTGTCACTCGCTCTTTGAGCAGCGGCGCCGACAGCGCGGTGACCAGCACCGGGGCAAGGAAGTTGACGGCCGTGGCCTCGGCCAGTGGCAGGTATTGCAAACCGGTCGTGAACAGCAGGCTGGTGCTCAGCAGGCTCAGGGCCCGCAGGGTCTGCAGTACCGGCCGACGTGTGCGCAATACATTGAGCCCAGACTTGGGCAGGAAGATACCGGCCATCAGCAGCGTGTGCACCACATAACGCGCCCACACCACCATGACTATCGGGTACAGGCCACCCAGGAATTTGGACAAGGCATCGTGGCTGGCAAACAGGAACGTCGCCACCACCACCAAAGCGATGCCGCGCAGGGGTTGGTTGACGCCGGACAGCGGTGTGCTGGAACTCATGGCTCTCTCGATGACGGCGCGGCAACATGCCCCGCCCAAGGAAGACCGCGCAGGCATTGCCTAGCGGATGTAACAGCTGGGATTCTAGAAGAGATGCCGCAGCATAAGGAAGTTCATTTGCCGCTTGCCCCGGCCAAGTGCAATTTCTGTTCGGTGATCGACCACTTTTCACCTTGTAAGCATGGCCCGTGCACTGTCGATCGCCGACCATCGACCGACCCCTGCCCACCCTACAAGGAATTTACATGCAAAGGCTCAGCACCCGCACCGGCCTGGACCTGCCCGCCATCGGCCTGGGCACCTGGCCAATGACCGGCAGTGAATGCACCCAGGCCGTGCGCCAGGCACTGGACGTGGGTTACCGGCATATCGACACTGCCACCGCCTACGAAAACGAAGCAGCCGTTGGCCAGGCGCTGCGCGACAGCGACGTGCCACGCGAGCAGATCCACCTGACCACGAAGGTCTGGTGGGACCGCCTGGAGCCCAACGCCATGCGTCAGTCGCTGGAAGACAGCCTGCGTGCGCTGGGTACCGAACAGGTCGACCTGTTCCACATCCACTGGCCAGGCAAAGACTGGGACCTGGCCCGCAGCATCGACACCTTGGTAGCCCTGCGTGACGAAGGCAAGGCGCGCCACATTGGCGTGGCCAACTTCCCGTTGGGGTTACTGCACCAGGTGGTGGAAACCCTGGGCGCGCCGTTGTCGGCGATCCAGGTGGAATACCATGTTCTGCTCAGCCAGCAACCGCTACTCGACTTCGCTCGCCGCCATGACCTATTGCTCACCGCCTACACCCCGCTGGCGCGCGGCCAGGCAGCGGCGCAGCCAGTGATCCAGGCGATTGCCCGCAAGCATGGCGTACTGCCCAGCCAGGTCGCGCTGAAATGGCTGCTGGACCAGGACGGCGTGGCGGCGATCCCCAAAGCCAGCAGCCGCGAAAATCAGCTGGCCAACCTGGCTGCGTTGACCGTGCAGCTGGATGACGAAGACCGCGCAGCCATTGCCGGGCTGCCGAAAGACCAGCGCGTGGTTAGCCCGCCGTTTGCCCCGGACTGGAACAGCTGAGGCCGCCGCGCAAGTCATTGTTCTTGCGTGATGACCTGCTTCAACCGCTCGCTCGCCGGTGCCGGCCGCCCGTAAAAGAAGCCCTGGAAGTGCGAACAGCCTTCCGCTGCGAGCCGGCGCATCTGCTCCTCCGACTCCACGCCTTCGGCCGTGGTCTTGATCATCAGGCTGTTGGACAGCTCGGTAATGGCGCGAATGATCGACATGGCCTCGCGGCTGTCGCACATGTCATGCACGAACGACTTGTCGATCTTGATCCGGTCGAACGGGAACGAACGCAGGTAACCCAACGATGAGTAGCCGGTACCAAAGTCATCCAGTGAAATGGACACGCCCAGGTCTTTCAGCGCGCGCAAGGTGCGCACGTTTTCCTCGCTGTTGCCCAGCAGTACCGACTCGGTAATTTCCAGCTCCAGCCGCTGCGGCGGCAGGCCCGAGTCGGCCAGCGCGAGGGCGACGGTATGCACCAGATCGCCGTTCTTGAACTGCACCGCCGACAGGTTGACCGACACCGTCTGCTCACTGTCCCAACTGGCCGCCTCCTGGCAAGCCAGATTCAGCGCACGGTTGCCCAGCTCGTGGATCAACCCGGTTTCTTCGGCAATGGGGATGAAGTCCATCGGCATGACCATGCCACGGGTCGGGTGTTCCCAGCGCAGCAGCGCCTCATAACCGGTAACGCTGCTGGTCTGATGATCGACTACCGGCTGGTAGTGCAGCTGCAACTGCCCCAGGTGCAGCGCTGTGCGCAGGTCGGTTTCCACCAGGCGGCGCTGACGGGCGGCAACGTCCAGTTCGACATCAAAGCATTCATAACGATTACGGCCGTTACGCTTGGCTTGGTACAGGGCCATGTCGGCGTAACCCAACAGTTGCTCTGCCTGGTCATTGTCATCAGGCGCGATGGCGATGCCGATGCTCACCCCCACCACGAACTGATGCCCTTCGATCTGGAATGGCGGGCTGATGGCCTTGATCAGGCGCTGCGCGGTATTACACGCGGCATCCCGCCCCTCCAGGCCCGTCAGCACCACGGCAAACTCGTCGCCCCCCAGGCGGGCCAAGGTGTCGTGCTCACGCAGTTCGCGGCGCAGACGCTTGCCCAACTCGCGTAGCAACTTGTCACCAAACGCATGGCCAAGGGAGTCATTGATGTTCTTGAAGTTGTCCAGGTCCAGGCACAGGGCAGCCGTCAGCTTGGCGTTTTCGCTGCCGCGCAACAGGGCCTGGCGTAGCCGTTCGTGGAACAGCGTACGGTTGGGCAGCCCGGTGAGCGCGTCATGGTGCGCCATGTGATGGATCTGCGCATGGGCGGCCAGCTCTTCGGTGGCGTCTTCAGCCACGAACAACACGTAATCGGCCTGCGCCTCGCGGCTCTGGCTGAGCAGGGTACGGCTGCGCAGGGTGCGAGGGCCACGGGCGGTCTCGACGCGCGTTTCGGCGGCGTGTCCCTTGGTGCTGCGGGCACCCCGCACGAATTGCTGCTCCAGGTAGTCACCGGCAGCCGGCGCCAGGCATTCCTTGGGCAACTGGCCGATCATGCTGCGCTGCGGCCCGCCGAACAGGCGTTCGGCCTGCTGGTTGGCCAACAGGATGCGCTGGCTTTCCAGGTCCTGGACGATGACGCTCGCGGGAATGTTGGCAATCACCGAATCGAGAAACTGCGAAAGCTTGGCCATTTCCTGGCTGTACTGCTCGGCCAGCTCTTTGGCCTGCAGCAGTTCGAGCTCCTGGCGGTGGCGTTCGGAAATGTCGCGGGTGACCTTGGCGAAACCCACCAGTTGCCCGGTATCGTCGTACACCGCTTCGATGACCACATGGGCGTGGAAGACCGTCCCGTCCTTGCGCAGGCGTGCGCCCGTTTCTTCAAAGCGTCCGGTGCTGCGCGCCTGCTCCAGGTTTAGCGCCGGCAACCCGGCTACGCGCTCGGCATCGGTGTAGAACAACGAGTAATGCTGGCCGACGATTTCCTCGGCACGGTACCCCTTGGCGCGCTGGGCGCCGGGGTTCCAGTTGGCGACGATACCTTCAGGGGTGAGCAGGTAGATGGCATAATCCACCACGCTCTGGATCAACAGCCGGTACATGATGTCGGGGTTTGCTGCGAGCGACATGAACTTTACCTGAACCTTCGAAGCGCATGAAAAGGGACCCCGGCAAGCGGCGACCGGGTCTTGGAAAGCAATGGTGGCATTATGCCGCTCGCGAGCATTTTGTGAAGCACATCACAAAAATGGCGCTATCCCTTATCCGCACCAACGAAAAGGCGCCCCCTCAATGGCGGGTGCCGGTCACCAGGAAATTGAGCAAGTCCGGCTCATCCCCCAAGGCGATAGCCTGCGCCGGCCGCGGCAGGCTCGCCAGCACGGCATTGCAGAAAGCCACGGCGGGCAGATCCTGTGCGTAGCAACGCAGCAGCCAGTCACCCTCGCCACTCAGCAACTGCAACGCCACCGCTTGGCCGATGCCCTGGCGACGGTACTTCTTCAAAATAAACAGGTCGGCAAGTTCCTGCGCATCGATGCCAGGCAGTTCGCTGCGCTCGACCAGGACGAAGCCGGCGATGAATCCGTCCACCAGCACCAGATACGCGCCCCAGCCGTCGTCCTGCCAGTAGCGTTGCAGGTGCTCCTCGTGGATGTAGAAACGGCCATCCGTCTCGACGTCTTCCTGCTCCCAGTCGGAGGACTCGTAGCAATAGAACTGGTAGAGATTGCGGATCAGCGAAGCCTGGTCGAGGGTGGTTGGCAGCAGCGCGATGGGGAGCATGGTGTGGGAGGCCTGAACAAAAAGACGATTCTAGATCACCCGCCCCTGGCGACAAAAAGCCCGGGACCTCCCCGCACGGAAAGCCCCAGGCAAAATCACAGTGACATAACCTTGAACTCAGCCCTCCTGCAACGCCCGCGGCCGATGGCTTCGCGCCTCGGCGTCAGGCGACTTGGCACCCTGTAAGCGGAAGTCGAATGACAACTCGGCAAAGCGCTCTGCTTGCACGCCGCGGTCGCGCGCCGCCGCCGCATCCTCGACAAAACGCAGTTCGCCGATCAGCCCGTCACGGGTGGCATAGGCAAAGTCGTCCCACAGGTACTTGTCGCCCGCAAAGTTGATCTGCGTAGTCAGGTGGCGGTGCCCCGGTGCCGAGATGAAGAAGTGCACGTGCGCCGGGCGCTGGCCATGGCGGCCGAGCAGGTCCAGGCATTCCTGGGTTGGCCCCTGCGGGTCGCAGCCATATCCCGACGGCACGATCGAGCGAGCGCGATAACGGCCCTCGGCATCGGTAATGATACGCCGACGCAGGTTGAACTCGGACTGTGTCGAATCGAAGTACGAATAGGTGCCCTGGGTGTTGGCGTGCCACAGGTCGACGGTGGCACCGGCCAACGGTTTGCCGTCGGCATCGAACACCCGGCCCTGAAGGAACATCACCACGCCTGGGTCAGTGCCGTCGTCCATGCGCACTTCGCCCTCTGCCAGCGGCGCCCCGGCAACGTACAACGGGCCTTCGATGGTGCGCGGGGTGCCGCCGCCAAGGCCGGCTTCGGCATCCTTGGCATCCTGCAGCAGGTCGAGGAAGTGCTCGATGCCCAGGCCAGCAGCCAGCAGGCCTGCCTCGTTACGGCCGCCCAGGCGGTTGAGGTAGTCCACGGCGTGCCAGAACTCGTCCTCGGTGATGTCCAGGTCTTCGACCAGGCGAGCGGTGTCTTGCAGCACACGCAGAATGATCTGCTTGAAGCGCGGGTTTCCTTCGGCATGGTCCAGGCCAGCCACCCGGTTGAAGAAGGCTTGAATGTCGGCAGTGTGGGAAATTTTCACGGTCATCGTGCTTACCTCGTATTGTTCTTGTCAGGCATACAGGTGCGAATCAGCGATCGTCGCTGTGAATAGACGAGGGATGCCGACACAGGCCGTCGACCTCGATGTCCATGTACGGGAACAGCGGCAGCTGCATCAGCGTGTCATGCAACGTCTCGACGCTGGGCACATCGAACACGCTGTAGTTGGCGTAATGCCCGGCAATGCGCCACAGGTGGCGCCAGGTGCCTTCGCGCTGCAGGCGCTGGGCCAGTTCCTTTTCATCGGCCTTGAGCTGGGCGGCCTTGGCCGGGTCCATGTCGACCGGCAGCTTCACGGTCATCTTCACGTGGAACAACATGGTTATCTCCTTGCTTGTCAGCGACGAGCGAAGCGCGCCAGGCGCTGTTCGTCCAACGTCAGGCCCAGGCCTGGGGTATGGGGGATGTGCAGCTGGAAGTCGCGGTATTGCGGCGGCTCGTTGACGATCTCCTCGGTCAGCAGCAGCGGCCCGAACAGCTCTGTACCCCAGGTGAGCTGGCGCAGGGTGAGGAATGCGTGGGCCGAAGCCAGGGTGCCGATCGAACCTTCGAGCATGGTGCCGCCGTACAAGGCAATGCCAGCGGCCTCGGCGATCTGTGCAGTGCGCAGCACCGCGCGCGGGCCACCATTCTTGGCGATTTTCAGGGCGAAGATGCTGGCGGCGCCGTCGGCGGCCAGGCTGAAGGCGTCCTCGACGCTTTCGATCGACTCATCGGCCATGATCGGTGCCGGGCTGCGCTGGTTCAGGCGCACCTGGCCACCGCGGTTGATGCGCGAGATCGGCTGCTCGATCAGGTCGATGCCGTTGTCGCCCAATACCTGGCAGGCGCGGAGGGCCTGGGACTCGTCCCAGTACTGGTTGACGTCGACCCGCACGCTGGCGCTGTCACCCAGCTCGCGCTTGATCGCGACCACGTGCTTGAGGTCCTGCGCCACCGGGTTGGCGCCGATTTTCAGTTTGAACACCCGATGCCGGCGAATGTCCAGCATGTGCTGAGCTTCGGCGATGTCGCGGGCGGTGTCGCCGCTGGCCAGGGTCCAGGCCACCTCCAGGCTGTCACGCACGCGGCCCCCCAGCAGTTCGCTGACCGGCAGGCCCAGGCGTTTGCCCTGGGCGTCGAGCAAGGCGCTTTCGATGCCGGACTTGGCGAAGGTGTTGCCCTTGGCCAGCTTGTCCAGCTTGAGCATGGCGGCATTGATGTTGTCTGCCGGTAGGCCGATCAGCGCCGGGGCGAGGTACGCGTCGATGTTCGCCTTGATGCCCTCGGGGCTTTCGTAGCCATACGCCAGGCCACCGATGGTGGTGGCTTCACCGATGCCTTCCACGCCATCACTGCAGCGCAGTCGCAATACCACCAGGGTCTGCTGCTGCATGGTGTGCATCGCCAGCTTGTGCGGGCGAATGGTCGGGAGATCGACGATAATTGCATCTATGTGTTCAATCAGCGCGCTTGTCATTGTTGCCAGGTCCCGTCAGGTCGGGCTTACAGTCGTAGGCCCGAGTGATGCGTTTACTTGATTGTTGAAGGATTGCGCGAGACCCTGACGACCGTCCAATATCAAATGAATCTCCCACCATACCCTGGAGGTCTGATGGAGCTGCGCCACCTGCGTTACTTCAAAGTCTTGGCCGAGACCCTGAACTTCACCCGCGCCGCCGAGCTGCTGCACATCGCCCAGCCACCCCTGAGCCGGCAGATCAGCCAGCTGGAGGACCAGCTCGGCACCCTGCTGGTGGTGCGCGAACGTCCGCTGCGGCTGACCGAGGCCGGCCGTTTCTTCTACGAACAGACCTGCACCGTGCTGCAGCAGTTGCAGAACATCAGCGACAACACCCGCCGCATCGGCCAGGGCCAGCGCCAGTGGCTGGGCATCGGTTTTGCGCCCTCTACCCTGTACACCGTGCTGCCGGAGCTGATCCGCGAACTTCGCCAGGACAGCGAGCTGGAACTGGGCCTGAACGAGATGACCACACTGCAACAGGTGGAGGCGCTGAAAAGCGGGCGTATCGACATTGGCTTCGGCCGCATTCGCATCGACGACCCGGTGATTCACCAGCAGGTGCTGTGCGAGGACCCGCTGGTGGCCGTGCTGCCCAAGGGCCACCCCCTGGCGGGCAGCCCGCTCAGTCTGGCCCAGCTGGCTGGCGAAGCGTTCATCCTCTACCCGGCCAATCCCCGGCCCAGCTATGCCGACCACGTGCTGGCGCTGTTCGCCCACCACGGCATGAGCATTCGTGTCAGCCAGTGGGCCAACGAACTGCAGACCGCCATCGGCCTGGTAGCGGTTGGCGTCGGGGTGACCCTGGTGCCAGCATCGGTACAGCAGCAGCACCGTCCCGATATAGAGTATGTCGGCCTGCTTGATAGCGGCGCCGTCAGCCCCATCATCCTCAGCCGGCGCAAGGGTGATGTAAGCCCGATCGTGAAGCGGTGCCTGGCGTTGATCGAGCAACAGGCAATCTGAACACACCATGCCCACAGGGGCTGTATAGCCCTGCCCTATTGCCTATACCTGCCCCGTATACCCATCGGTATAGGGATGTTCCCATTGAGCTGTTTCATGCTGCGACACGTGAATCGCCAGGGCTCAAGACAGTCAATCAGAAATCATCGGCAAATGATCACCGCGTAACCAGTCGATAAACCGTGCAAACAACTCCGATTGCGAGTTGATCCCGAGCTTCATGTACAGGTTCTTGCGGTGCATGCGCACGGTCTCCGGCGAGATACCCAGCTCCTGCGCAGTAGATTTCACCGAGTGCCCGCGCAGGATCATGTGCGCCACTTCCCGCTCGCGGTCGGTCAGCACCTGGCAGCCAAAGCTGTCGAACGCTGCCTGCAGGCTGCCGCGCTCGGTTGATGCAGCGCCCGGTTCCAGGTTGTGCCGGGCATAGCGCCCCAGCAGTTCGCGCACCATCGGCTCCAACGCACGCAACAGGTCGACCTGCCCGGCATTCAGGCGCGTGCCGCTGCAGCCCTGGAACAGGCTCAGCGACAGCTTGCGGCCTGCGCTGAGGTCGACGATGTAGTAGCTGTCTTCACTGCAACCTGTACCCAGGTAATAAGCCTTGTAGTAGTCGCTGTCGAAGAAGTTGTCGGGGGCGATTTCCTGCAGGTGGTAGAAGCCTTCGGCCAGGCCGCTTTGCACGGCAAGGCAGAAAGGGTCCAGCAGGTAGCCGGCGCTGAAATAGCGCTCCAGCACGGCAGCCCGGTGCAGTTCAGGAATGCCTTGCTGGTACAGCAACTGCGGTGCCCGCCCCTGGCACTCAAGGCTGATCATCATCGACTCCACCTGCACCAACTGGCCGATGGCAGCGGCCACATACTCCAGCGCCTCGGGGGTTTCGCCATGGGCCAGGGCGCGCTGCAATGCCACGTGCCACTGCTGCAGCGCGCCCATTGTGAGGGTAAGCGGGGTATCGGGGGAGGCTTGGGTCATGCCCGGCAGTCTAGCCTGCCAGGCACGCCCGCGCACAGCCCTTTGCGCCAGGTTCATCGGCCTTGGTACAGGCCAAGCGCCGTGAGTTCACGCGCGGTTTCGAGGATACACTGGCGCAGGGTCTCGACGATCTCGTCCACCTGCGCATGGGTGATGATCAACGGTGGCGACATCACGTTCAGGTGCATGATCGGGCGCACCAGCAACCCTTTTTCCTGCGCCTTGCTGTGGATGCGTTCGCCGATGTTCACCTCATCGGCGAACAGTGCCTTGCTGGCCTTGTTGGCGACGAACTCGACACAGGCCATCAGCTTCATGCAGCGCACATCCCCCACCAGCGGCAGATCGCGCAGGCTCTGCAAGCGTTGCTCAAGGTAACCCCCCACATCGTTGACATGATCGAGCAGTTGCTCGCGCTCGATGATCTCGATGTTCTTCAGCGCCGCCGTGCAGCACACCGGGTGGCCGCTGTAGGTAAACCCGTGGGTAAAGCAACGACCCTTGCCTGGCTCGGCAATCACTTGCCAGATGCGCTCGGAAAAAATACACGCGCCCAGCGGCAGGTACGCCGAGGTCAGGCCTTTGGCGGTGGTGATGATGTCTGGGGTGACGCCAAACAGTTCCTCGCTGGCGAAGAAGGTGCCCAGGCGCCCGAACGAGGTCACCACTTCGTCGGCGACGAACAGGATGTCGTAGGTCTGGCACAGCTGCCACATGCGCTGGAAGTAGCCCTCGGGCGGAATGATCACCCCGCCCGAGCCCATGATCGGCTCGGCGAAGAACGCCGCCACGTTGTCGGCACCCAGCGACAGGATCTTGTCCTCGAACTCGGCCACCAGGTAGTCGAGGAATTCGGCCTCGTCCATGTCGTGCGGGGCACGGTACGGGTTGGGGTTGGAGACGTGGTGGATCAGGTCGTGGTGATAGTCGAACTCCGGCACCCGGTCGGCGGCCTTGTTGCCGATCGACATGGTCAGGGTGGTGGAGCCGTGGTAGGCGTTGTAGCGGGCGATGATGTGCTTCTTGTGTGGCTTGCCGCGGCAGTTCTGGTAGTACTGGATCAGCCGGTAGGCGGTGTCGACAGCGGTCGAGCCGCCGGTAGTGAGGAACACATGGTTCAAGTCGCCCGGCGCCAGCTGCGCAAGCTTCTGGCACAGTTCGATGGCCACGTCGTTGGCCATGTCGGAGAACGGGTTGGAATACGCCAGCTGGCGCACCTGGTCTGCGATGGCCAGGGCCATTTCCTCGCGGCCCAGGCCGATGTTGGTGCACCACATGCCGCCGACGGCATCGAGGAAGCGGTTGCCGTGGGTGTCACGAATGTAGGCGCCCTCGCCGGCGACGATGTTCAGCGCGCCTTGCTCGCGGTGCTCGTCGAACACATGGTAGCCGTGCATGTAGTGGGCCTTGTCGGCCTCCACCAGCGGGTCGTGGGCGATAGCGAATGCTGTGCTTGGGGTGGCCATGGGCAGCTCCTTGGCGAGAATGTTTGGGCAGTGTTCAGAAACCGGTCTTGACCGTGCTCCAGACCCGGGTGATGGCGCGCATGTCCTTGGGGCTCTGGGTTTTCTGCGCGAACAGGCGCTCACGGGTTTGTGCGTCGGGGTAGATGGCCGGGTCCTGGCGGATGTCGTCACGCACCAGCGCGGTGGCGGCGGCGTTGCTGTTGGCGTAGTGGATGTAGTCAGTGACCTTGGCCATGGTCTGCGGCTGCAGCAGAAACTCGATGAAGCGGTGGGCGTTGGCCGCGTGCGGCGCATCCTTGGGGATGTACAGGTTGTCGAACCAGATCAGCGAACCTTCCTGGGGGATGAAGAACGACAGTTTGATGTCCTTCTTCGCTTCCACCGCGCGGGCCTGGGCGGTGGCATAGTCACCGGACCAGGTCAGCGCCAGACAGACATCACCATTGGGCAGGCTGGTGAGGTAATTCACCGAATCGAACTTGCGAATGTAGGGGCGGATGCCCAGCAGCAGTTGCTCGGCCGCCTTGAGGTCGGCAGGCGACGCGCTGCGCGGGTCCTTGCCCAGGTACTGCAGGGCCAGCGGAATGACCTCGGTGGGCGCGTCCATCAGGGTGACGCCGCAGTCGGCGAAGCGCGAGACGATCTTGGGGTCGAACAGCATGGCCAGCGAACCGATCGGCGCGTCGGGCATGCGCGCGGTGATCTTGTCGACGTTGTAGGTTACCCCCGAGCTGCCCCAGGTATAGGGCGCCGAGTACTTCAGGCCAGGGTCGTAGCCCTGCAGGTTGTTGACCACCTGCTGATCGAGGTTTTGCCAGCTAGGCAGTTGCTCCTTGTCCAGTGCCTGGAACACGCCGGCGCTGATCAGCGGGGGGACCAGCGAGGCGTTGAGCATGACCAGATCGTAGCCGGAACGGCCGGTGAGCAGCTTGGTCTGCACGGTTTCGTAGCCATCGAAGGTGTCGTAGATGACCTTGATGCCGGTGGCCTTCTCGAAGTCGGCCAGGGTGGTTTCACCGATGTAGTCGGTCCAGTTGTACAACCGTAACGTGTTACTACTGCCCACCTCTGCCGCCTGGGCCAGGCTGGCGCCAGACGCCAGCAGCAGACCGCCAATCACCTTCAGTACCTTGCGCATGGCAACTCCATCGTGTGAGTGCTCCGGATCGAGCCGATGGGTTCACTATCGGTGGATTCGTCCAGGGGTGACATACCCCGAATGTGTGGGTGGTCGTTTTTTGGCAGGTGGCGCTGGAAGGTTTGCAGAACATCGTATGCTGACAAAATGTTGGGGCTGCTTTGCAGCCCTTTCGCGACACAAGGCCGCTCCCACAAGGACGGCGCAGCCTTCGAAGCTGGCGGTAATCCTGTGGGAGGACGGCGCAGCCTTCGAAGCTGGTGGTAATCCTGTGGGAGGACGGCGCAGCCTTCGAAGCTGGCGGTAATCCTGTGGGAGGACGGCGCAGCCTTCGAAGCTGGCGGTAATCCTGTGGGAGCGGCCTTGTGTCGCGAAAGGGCCGCAACGCGGCCCCAGTGTTCAGTACAGGAGAAAGGTCACGTCAGCGGGTACAACGCTTCATCGAACTGCGCCAGGCGCGGGAACACCAGTGGCTGGTCGTCCGAGAGCTGCTCCAGACGCTGCCGGTATTGCTGCAGAAAGTCCTGCCGCGCAGCAGCACTGATGTAAGGCACATGCCAAGCCACGAACGGCGGCAGCACTTCGAACCCGACATAGGCCAGCGTGCCCCGCAGGATCGGCCGCAGCATGTCTTCCAGCGGCCCGTGAATCGCGCCATCGCCAAACATGTGCTCGCGCCCGCCCAGGGTCACGGTCACCAGCGCCCTCTTGCCGGCCAAGCCGCCCTGGTCGTAGAAGCGCTTGCCGCCATAGCACACCCCCGACACCAGCACACGGTCGATCCAGCCCTTGAGCATGGCCGGGGCCGAGAACCAGAAGATCGGGAAGTTCAACACCAGCAGATCGGCCCACAACAGCTTGTCCAGCTCCTGCTGGATATCTGCGGCAATGGCACCGCGCTTGACGCCCTGACGCTGCTCCAGCGCATACACGAGGTACTCGGGGTTCTCGCGCTGGGTAAAGTCATCGGCACTGGCCACCGGGTTCCAGCCCATGGCGTACAAGTCACTGACCTGCACCTGATGACCTTGGGCACGGAAGGTTTCCACAGCCTGGTCACGCAGGGCTGCCGTGAACGATTGCGGTTCGGGGTGAGCGTGGACGATCAGTACATTCACAAGCATTCTCCTCACACAAAACAGGTTATCTTGCCGCAGTGGTTCAGCACTGCACCGCTTTGACCTCGACGAACTCCGCCAGGCCCTCCTCGCCCCACTCACGGCCGTTGCCCGACTGCTTGTAGCCCCCGAACGGTGCCTGGTAGTTGAACGCGCCACCGTTGATGAAGCACTGCCCGGCCCGTATCTCCCGCGCCAGAGCCAGGCCCTGCTCGCGGCTGCCGGCCCACACTGCACTGGACAAGCCGAATGGCGAGTCATTGGCCAGGGCCAGTGCCTGGGCTTCATCGGCATACGGGATCAGGCACAGGACCGGGCCAAAGATTTCCTCCTGGGCGATGCGCATGCGGTTGTCGACGTCGGCGAACAATGTCGGCGCCACGTAGAACCCGCGCTCGATGCCGCCGTGATCACCGCCGCACAACAACCGCGCGCCTTCCTCCTGGCCCAGGCGGATATAGTCAAGCACCGTGCGCCGCTGGCCTGCAGAACACATCGGCCCAAGGAAGCTGGCCGGGTCACGCGGGTCGCCCATGACCAATGCACGGGTCTCGGCCTGGGCAATGTCCAGCGCCTCGGCATAGCGGCTGGCCGGCAGCAGCATGCGGGTCAGCGCCGTGCAGGTCTGCCCCGAGTTGATCATCACGTCCTGCACGCCATGGCGCACCGCAGCCTGCAGGTCAGCGTCGGCGGTAATCAGCAGCGGCGACTTGCCGCCCAGTTCCAGGCATACCCGCTTTACCGTCGGTGCTGCTGCCTGCGACACCCTGACCCCGGCGCCGGTGGAGCCGGTAAACGACACCATGTCCACCTGCGGGTGCCGGGCCAGCGCCTCGCCGACCTTGGCCCCCGGGCCGCTGACCAGGTTGAACACACCCGCCGGCAGGCCAATGGCCTCGATCATATCGGCCAGCAGGAACGCGTGCAGCGGTGTTTCCTGGCTGGGCTTGACCACCACCGTACAACCCGCGGCCAGGGCTGGCCCCAGCTTGCCGATCATCTGGTGCAGCGGGTAGTTCCACGGGTTGATGAATGCGCACACGCCAACAGCATCGCGGTACACCAACGAGTTGCCGACTTCGCGCACCTCGTCCATCAGCCCGGCCAGTTCGGCGTATTGCTCCAACCCGGCAATCGGGCCTTCGACTTGCACCGCCTGGCACCACTGCACCGGCATGCCCAACTCGTCGGTGATGACCGCTGCCATTTCCGCCACACGGTTTTTCAGCTGCGTGGCCAATGCCCGGATGTACCCTGCGCGTACGCTGGAAGGTGCGCGCGACCAGCTATGAAAGGCCCTGCGCGCCGCCATCACCGCCCGTTCGACATCGGCCTCGTCCCCCAGCGGCACACGGCCGATGACCTGCTCGCTGGCGGGGTCGATCACCTCGGCCATGCCCTGCCCGCTCGGCACCTGCCAGGCCCCGTCGATGTACAGCCGTGCATACTCACGCATCGGTCTGCCCCTGCATCAGCTCGCCGGCGCAGCGGGCAATGCGCTGGCAGGCATCGGCCAGCGCCTCATTGCCCAGCACCAGGCCCAGGCGGATATGCCCGGCAGCGCTCGGGCCGAATGCCTCGCCGGCGAGCACCGACACGCCTTGGCTGTCCAACAGGTAGTCGGCGAAAGCCTGGGCGCTAAGGCCGGTTTCACGGATGTCGACCATCACGAACATGCCACCATCGGGCTTCAATGCCTTGAGGCCCGGGCAGCCGGCCAGCTGCTCGCACACTAGATCGCGCCGCTCGCGGTAGGCTTCGCGCATGGCGTCCAGCTCGGGCAACGGCTGCTCCAGCGCCACCACGGCGGCATCCTGGACGAAGTCCGGCAAGCCGTAGAGCATGCACAGGGCGAGGTTTTCCAGATGCGTGGCCAGTGCTGTCGAGCTGACCACCCACCCCATGCGCCAGCCGGTCATGGCATGCGACTTGGACAGGCTGTTCAACGTTGCAGTGCGCTCGGCCATGCCCGGCAGGCTGCCGGGGCTGACATGCTCGCCTTCATACAGCAGCTCGCTGTAGACCTCGTCAGAGATCAGCCACAGATCATGGGCAATGCACAGTTCGGCCAGCGCCTCCCAGGTGGCGCGCGGCAGGCTCGCCCCCGAAGGGTTGTGCGGGCTGTTCAGCGCCAAGGCGCGGGTGCGCGGGGTAATGCGCTCGGCGACGTCACGCGGGCACACGCGAAAGCCATTCTCGGGCTTGACCGGTACCGGTACCACCTTGGCGCCACAGGCGCCGAACACGGCCTCGTAAGTGACATACATCGGTTCGGCAACGATCACCTCATCGCCTGGGTCGAGTATGCACTGGGCCACGCAGAACAGCGCGCACTGGGCACCCGCCAGCACGGTCACCTGGTCGACGCTCACCGCCTGGCCACTGCGCTGCCGGTGACGGTTGGCGATGGCCTGGCGCAGCGCCAGCTTGCCGCGTACATCGGCGTAATGGGTATGGCCAGCGCGCAGGCTGTCGATGGCCGCCTCGACGATAGGCGCGGGGGTGTCGAAGTCCGGGTCACCCACCGACAGCAGCAGGATGTCCTTGCCCTCGGCCTGCAGCGCAAGGGCGCGGTAGTGGATGTCCCAGGCCGCGGCGCCGTCGCCGGCGATGCGTTGGGTGAGCTTGGCGTAGCGCATGGCAATCTCCTTTCAATGGCGGTTTCAGTCGACGAGGATCTTCGGGTTGGAACTGCCCCATACGGTGTACAGATCGGCGAGCAACGCGCCGTTGATTTCTTCCATCTCGGCCTGGGTGATTTCGCCCCCGGCCTGCTTGCCAAACAGCACCACTTCGTTGCCCCCCTTCACATCAGGGAAGTCGGTGACATCGACCATCAGCGTGTTCATCGACACCTTGCCCACCACCGGCACACGGTGGCCGTTGATCAGCACATGGCCCTTGTTGGTGAATACCCGGCGGTAGCCGTCGGAGTACCCGACCGTAATGTTGGCCAGGCGCGAATCACGGGCCAGGGTGAAGGTGCGGTCATAGCCCACGGTGTTGCCAGCCGGATAGCTGTGCACCGCAGCCACGTGCGATTTGAACTGCATCGCACGCTTGTACTCGGTGCGCGCCGGCACGGTGTCGCCGAACAGCGCGCCCCCCGTTCGTACCATGTCCAGGCGCGCTTCCGGCACCTCCAGCGTAGCGAACGAGTTGGCGGCGTGCAGGGTGAGCTTGCTGCGGTCGAGCTTCGCGTGCTTGATCAACCAGTCGGTCTGCTCGTTGAAGGCCGCCAGGCCCTTGCGGACATCGTCCTTGTCTTCCACGGCGAAGTGGGTCATCAGCGCGACCAGCTTGAGGTGCTTCTGGTCGGTGATCTGCAGCGATTCGCCACGGCCGGACCAGGTGGCCATCTCCACCCCGTTGCGGCTCATGCCGCTGGAGTTGAGCGCCATGTGAATGCGCAAGGTCTTGCCATGGCGCGCGGCGATGGCATCGGCCTGGCGGGCAAATTCCGCGCTGCCCACCAGCTCTTCCATGTCGTACTGCAAGCCATCTTCCAGCTCGCTTAGGCTGGCCAGGCGTACCCGCACCAGTTGCCCGGTGAAGCCACTGGCGCGGACCACGCGGGCCTCCTCGTTGCTGGCCACCGCCACGCAGGGCACGCCCTGGGCGATGATCGATGGCATTACCAGGCCGATACCGTGGCCATAGGCATCGGCCTTGAGCACGGCGCACAGCTTGGACTTGCCGGCCAGCTCGGCCTGCAGCGTGCGGATGTTGTGCTGCAGGGCGCTGGCGCTGACTTCGACCCAGGCATTGCTGTTTTGCACGGTCAGGGCGTTGGTACCGTTGTCCATCGACAACGGGGGGGCGGCATACAGTGGGGCTTGGCCGGTGATCAGCAGGGCCAGGGATGCGGCCAGAAGTGTACGGCGAAATGGCATGTGGGTTTCTCTTGTTCTTTTGGTTGTTCGCGGCTTAACAGACGCAGGTGTGTTTGAGTTCGATGAAGGTCACGCCGGGTGTGGCGAAACCGCTGGCCAGGTCGGCCTGCAGCGCGTCCAGATCACGCGGCTGGCGCACCGCGCAACCAAAGGCACGGGCCAGGCCGATGAAGTCCGGATTACGCGGCAGCACGCCGACCGGCTCGATGTTCAGGCCGAGCATGTCATCGCGGATCTGCCCGAGGGCGTCGTTGTTCCACAGCAGCACCACCAACGGCCGGTCCAGTTCCTCTACAGCCGTGGCCAGCTCCTGGGCGGTATAAAGGAAACCGCCGTCGCCCACCAGCACCAGGCCTGGGCGATGGTCGGTGGCAAGCATGCCGCCAATACCGGCCGGCAGGCCGTAGCCGAGTGTGCCGTAGCCGGTAGGATGCAGCCAGCTGCGCGGCGCCCGGCTGGCGAAGGCGTAGTTGCCGGTGTAGGCCAGTTGGGTCATGTCGCTGCTGATGAACGCATCGTCGGGCAGCACGGCGGCAATGCGGTCAAGAATCGCCTGATGGATGGCCTGCAACGGTGCATGCCCATGACGAATGGCCTGGCGCAGGTCGCTCACCGCTTCGCTGGCCTGAGCAGGGTCTCGGTCGAGTGCTGGCAGGTGTTCGAGCAAGCCGGCCAGGGTTTGCCGGGCATCACCTTGCAAGGCAATGGCACAGGGGTAGAAGTCGTTGAACTTGCGCGGGTCGATGTCCACGCGCAGCAGCTCGCCAGTGATCGGCAGGCGCTCGCGCCAGAAGTCGGTGTCGGCCATTTCGGTGCCCACGGCAAGCACCACATCAGCCTGGCTGATCAGCTGCCAGCCGGGTTCCACGCACAGGCTGGAACCGGCATTCAGGGGCGCCTGCGGCGGCAGCAGGCCCTTGCCGGCCACGCTGGTGAATACCGGTGCCGCCAGCCGGGCGCTCAACTGCGCAAGTTGTTCGGCCGCATGCAGCGCACCACCACCCGCGATGATCATCGGCCGCTCGGCCGCTGCCAGCTTCAGGGCAGCCTGGTCGAGGCTTTCGCGGCACGGCTGGCCACGCTCGGGGCGGCGCACCACCTCATCGCTCCAGTCACGGCTGACGGGTGCGGCCAGCACGTCCAGCGGCACCGAAATGTGCACCGGGCGCGGCCGTTCGCTGTCGAACACGGCCCAGGCGCGGGCGATCAGCTCGGGCAGGTCATCGCCACGCAACGCCACGGCCGAGAACGCGGTGATCGGCGCAGTCATGGCGCGCTGGTCCTGGGTTTCATGCAGGCAGCCCCAGCCCTTGCCCAGGCTGGCGGTGTGGTTGACGCTGGAAATCACCAGCATCGGCACCGAGTCGGCATAGGCTTGGCCGATGGGGGTGGCGACGTTGGTCACGCCTGGGCCGGTAATGACGAAGCACACCCCCGGCTTGCCACTGACCCGCGCATAGCCGTCGGCCATGAAGCCGGCGCCCTGCTCGTGGCGGGTCAGTACATGGCGAATGCCACTGCCCGGCAGGCCGCGGTAAAGCTCCAGGGTGTGCACCCCAGGGATGCCGAACACGGTCTCCACACCGTAGTTGGCCAACAACCGCACCAGCGCCTGGCCGGCCGTCAGGGTAAGGTCATTCATGTCGTTCTCCTTGCGCCTGGCCGAGGCGGATCAGCGCGTCGACCGCGGTGGTGCCGTGGGCACCGACCATCAATGGGTTCACATCCAGCTCCAACAGCTGCCCGGCGTTTTCGCAGGCGTAGTCGGCCACCGCACGGATAGCTGCGACCAAGGCGTCGAGGTCGGCAGCCGGGCGGCCACGGAAGCCTTGCAGCAGGCTGGCACTGCGCAGGTTCAGCAGTGCGGCGCGGATGGCGCTGTCGGTGGTGGGCAACAACAGGCTGACACTGTCCTTGAGCAGTTCGACCAGCACGCCGCCGGCACCGATCACCAAGGCCAGGGCAAAGTCGTGTTCACGTTTGATGCCCACTATCAGCTCGGCCAGCGGCGGCTCGGCCATGGGTTCGAGCAGTACCTGGTCGAACGCGACGTGCGGGGCGTAGGCAGCGATGCGCTGGCGCATCTGCAACAGTGCAGCTTCCAGGGCGGCGGCATCACGCAGGTTCAGCGCCACCGCACCGGCTTCGGTCTTGTGCGGCAGCTGTGCGCTGACCGCCTTCAGTACCAGCGGGTAACCCACGCGGGCAGCGTCTGCCACAGCGCGCTCGGGCGTACTCAGCACACCTGCCGGCACCGGCAGACCGAAGGCGCGCAGGGCCTGCTTGGATTGCCATTCGTCCAACAGTCGGCTTTCGCCCGTGAGGGCCTGCGGGCACAGCGGTACCCGCGCAGCCTCGCCCTGGTCCAGCAACCGCTGGCGGTTCCTTTGGTAAGCGACGATGCGCCCCCAGGCCGCCAGGCCATCTTCCACGCCCTGCAGGGCTGCGATGCCCCGCGCATGCAGGCGCTCACGCGCACTGGCAGGCAACAGTTCCGGGAAAGCCGAGGTGACGAAGCCGATCTTGCCGTGGCGTTCAACGGCATCGCAGTATAGCCCCAGCAGCAGGTCACATTCCTTGCGCTCGCCGGTGAACGCCGCCGGGTAGTCCAGCACCAGCATCGCCGCGCCCGCGGCGCCGCTCAGGGTACTGTCGAGCATGCGTTGCAGGACGGCCTCATCGCCCCAGATGGCAGTGGTGAAGTCCAGTGGGTTGACCAGGTTGGCATAGCCCGGCAACACCTCGGCCAGTGCCGCCACCTGCCCTTGCTCGAGCTTCGGCAGTTGCAGATGGTGGCGTTCGGCATAGTCGGCAATCAGGCCGGCATCGCCGCCTGAGCAGGCCAGCGCAATCAGCTCGCCATCTGCCGGCAAGCGTCCGCAGGCTGCGGCCTTGAGCGTTTCGACAAAGCTCACCGGGCCGCTGACGCGGATCACGCCCAGGCGCTGGAACAGGCTGTCGTACAACGCATCGGAGCCGGACAACGAGCTGGTGTGGCTGAGCGCCAGTTCAGCGCCGATCTGCGAAACGCCCGTCTTCAATGCAATGATCGGCGTACCCTGCTGCAATGCCTTGTAGGCGGCGCGTGCAAAGCCCGGCACGTTCTTCAAGCCTTCCAGGTGCAACCCGATGGCCGTTACCCGTGGGTCGTCGAGCAGCACATCCATCAGCTCGGCCACACCCAGTTGCGCCTGGTTGCCGACCGAGGCCATGTAGGCCACCGGCAGCGAGCGGTCGCTCATGGACAGGTTGTAGGCAAAGTTGCCGCTCTGGGTGAGGATCGCCACGCCCTTCTCCACCTGCTGGCCGCCATGGGCCACCGGCCAAAGGGCTGCACCGTGCAGGTAGTCGAGCAGGCCATAGCAGTTGGGGCCGAGCAGGGCCATGTTGCCGGCCGCAGCGAGCAGGCGCTGCTGCAACTGGCAGCCCTCTTCGCCGCTTTCGGCAAAGCCGGAGGCATAGCAGATGGCACCCCCGGCGCCACGCGCGGCCAGCTCGGCAACGCACTGCAACGTCAGCTCACGGTTGGTGGCGATGAACACCGCGTCCGGGGCGTAAGGCAAGTCGGCCACGCGGGCCACGCAAGGGATGCCTTCCAGGCTTTCATGCTGCGGGTTGACCAGCCACAGCTCACCGCCAAAGCCGCCTTCGGCGCAGCGCTTGAGCGCCCGCGCCATGCTGCGCCCGCCAACGAAGGCCAGGTGCCGGGGCGCCAGCAGGCGCTTGAGGTTGTCACGAATCGATTGCGACATGGGTGTTCTCCTGGCGCTCAGCGCAGCAGCGGGCGCAGCAGTTCGCGGGCGATGATGTGCCGCTGGATTTCCGAAGTACCCTCCCAGATGCGCTCGATACGCGCGTTGCGCCAAATGCGCTCAACCGGCCCTTCATCCATCAGGCCCATGCCACCGAAGATCTGAACGGCTTCGTCGGCGACCTTGCCCAGCACTTCGCTGGCAAACAGCTTGGCCATGCCGGCTTCACCGTCGGTCATGTTGCCCTGGTCCATCTTCCAGGCGGTGTGCAGGGTGAGCATCTCCGCGGCGCGGATCTGCGTGGCCATGTCGGCCAGCTTGAACGACACCCCCTGGTAACTGCCGATGGCCTGGCCGAACTGCTTGCGGTCGGCGGCCCATTGCAGTGACAGGTCGAGGGCGCGCTGGGCCTGGCCCACGCAGTTGGCGGCGACCATCACCCGGCCGGCGGTAAGCCAGGCATTGGCCACTTCCCAACCTTTGCCCACTTCGCCCAGCACCTTGCTGGCCGGCACCCGGCAGTCGTCGAAGAACAGCTCGTAGGTGTGATAACCACGGTTGCTCACGCACTTGGGACCACGGCGGATGGTCATGCCCGGCGTACCCCGGTCGACCAGCAAGGCGGTGACCGCATTGCGCTTGCGCCCGTTGTGCTCGTAGGTGTCGGTGACCGCGAAGACGATGGCAAAATCGGCGTGGCCGGCGTGGCTGATGAAGTGCTTGCTGCCGTTGATGACAAAGTCATCGCCCTGGCGCACGGCGCGGGTCTTGATGGCGTTGGCATCGGAACCGGCACCCGGTTCGGTGAGGGCAAAGCAGTCGGTTTTCTCGCCCTGCACACAAGGCAGCAAGTAGTCGTTGATCTGCTCGTCCTTGCAGGCCATGAGGATTTTCGACGGCCGTGCAACGAAGACATGCAGCGCCCAGGACACCTTGGACAGCTCACGTTCGATCAGCGCCTGGGACAGGTAGTCCAGGCCGCCCCCTCCCACTTCCTCGGGCATGTTGAAGGCATAGAAGCCGGCAGCGATGGCTTTGCCACGGATCTGCGCGGCCAGTTCGGGTGACACAGCGTCGGCGCGGTCCACCGCTTCCTCATGGGGCAGCAGCTCCTTGGCAACAAAGCTACGTACCGCTTCCACCAACATTTCTTGTTCTTGGGTCAGTTGGAAATTCATCTGCGAAGGTCCTGATGAGGGTCGGGTATCGGATTACTGGCCGGTAAAACGGGGGGCGCGGCGTTCAACCGAGGCTTGCAGGGCCTCGGCGCCATCCTGGCTGCGGCCGCACAGCAGGCCGGCGTGGCGCTCGGCCTCCAGCTGCTCGGCGAGGGTGCGCCGGGCGCCGTCGCGGATCAGCTGCTTGGTCTGCGCATAGGCGAACGTCGGGCCATTGGCCAGGCGCCCGGCCAACTCGGCCGCCACGGCGGGCAGTTGCTCGTCGGCGCAGACTTCGCTGACCAGCCCAGCCGCCAGGGCACGCTCGGCGCCCCACAGTTCATCGAGGAACAACAAGCGCTTGGCCTGCTCGCTGCCGATCAGCCGTGGCAGGTGCCAGCTGGCGCCGGCATCGGGGCTGTAGCCCATGCTGGTGTAGCCGGCCTTGAAGCGCGCCGAGGCGGCGGCGATGCGCAGATCGCAGCACAGGCTAAGGTCCATGCCACCGCCCACGGCGGTGCCGTTGATGGCGGCGATGGTGGGTTTGTCGAGGCTGTGCAGGCGCAACATCAGGGCATGGGCAGTTTCGGTCCAGCCATAGCTTTCCAGGGTGCCGGCAGCTTCGGCGGCAGCCCATTCGGCCAGGTCGGCGCCAGCGCAGAAGCTGCGGCCGCTGCCGGTCAGCACCACCACGCGTACGGCGGGGTCGTCGGCATGGCTGTCGAGCAAGGCGTGCAGTTGCTTGAGGGTGGGAATGTCCAGCGCGTTGCGCTGCTCGGGGCGGTTGAGGGTGATCCAGGCAACGCCAGCTTCGACCTTGCTCAACAGTGGCGACGACGGGGTAGTCATGGGGGCCTCGGTGTTGTTGTGATGGTTTTGGAGGGCTTGACGAGGAAGATACTAAACGAGTGTTCAACAAGACGGGATGGGCTGTTACAACTTCGCACAACTCGGTGTTTGGCGTTACACAAGGGCGTTCGTCGTGACGGCTTTATGGCCTGTGAGATCGCGCGCCGCGCGGGCGGTGCTCGATCTCACAGGTGCTGAACATGCAGCGATTGACACCCGCCGGCGACGAGCTGCGGTGTCAAACCCCTGGTGCGCTGGGTGCGAAGGCCCCCTGCCGGCGGCGGTTGACGAAGAAGTACGCCGCATAGCACAGGGCAATGAAGCCAAAGCCCCAGTACAGCGACGGTCGTTGGGTTTCATCCAGCGCCAGGAACACGAACAGCGAGCTGCACAGGGTGATGCACAGCAGCGGCACCAGCGGGTACAGCGGCGCCTTGTACTTCAGGTCCTGCAGTTGCCCGCCGTCGCGCAGCCAGGCCTTGCGGAAGCGGTACTGCGCCAGGGCGATGACGATCCAGGTCACGGTGCCGGACATACCGCTTACCGCCATCAGCACCATGAACAGCGTGTCAGCCGCAACGAAGCTGGTCATCAGCGAAATCAGCGCAAAGCACAGGGTGATGCTCAGCGCCCGCAGCGGCACGCCACGCTTGCTCAGCGGCGACAGGCTTTTCGGTGCCATGCCAGTCTTGGACATGGCCCAGAGGATGCGCGTGGAGGCATACAACCCAGAGTTACCCACCGAGAGGATGGCCGTGAGGATGACGAAGTTCATCAAGTCGGCGGCGTAAGGGATGCCGACCATGTCGAACACCTGCACGAACGGGCTTTCCATCAGCCCGGCCTGCTCGTGCGGCACAATGGCCGACAGCACGGCAATCGCCAGCACATAGAAGATCAGCACGCGGAACACCACATTGCGCACCGCCCGCGGGATGCTTTTTTCCGGGTGCTCGGTCTCACCAGCCGCCACCCCCATGATTTCGCAACCCTGGAAGGCATAGACCACGGTCATCATCACCGCGAACACTGCCGACAGGCCGTGGGGGAACAGCGACTCGCCCACCAGGTTGTTCAGCATCGGTGCGGGTGCCCCGCTGCTCAGGGGGATGGCACCGAAGATCACCAGCAGGCCAATGACGATGAAGCCGAGGATGGTTGCCACCTTGATGCCCGAGAACCAGTACTCGGCCTCGCCAAAGGCACGCGTGGCCAGGGCGTTGAGGCCGAACAGCACCACCACGAACAGCGCCGACCAGTACCAGATCGGCACCTCCGGGAACCAGCGGGTCATCAACATGCCGGCAGCGGTGAACTCCAGGCCTACGGTGGTGGCCCAGCTCATCCAGTACACCCAGCCGATCATGAACCCGGTGGCCGGGCCAATGTACTTGGTGGCGTGGGCCTGGAACGAACCGGACACCGGCATCTGCACCGACAGCTCGCCCAGGCAGACCATCACCAGGTACATCAGCAAGCCCGCGACCAGGTAAGCCAGGATCGCGCCCACCGGCCCACCCTGATTGATGGTTACGCCCGAGCCCATGAACAGGCCGGTTCCAATAACCCCACCCAGCGACAGCATGAAGATGTGTCGGCTTTTCAGGGCGCGGGTGAGCTGGATCTTTTCAACGTTGTCAGTCATGGCGCACCTCACCATTGCGGCAGGTACGTTTGGCGATGCGAACGAGGGGCTGAGCGCTACGGCATGTCATTATTCTTGTCTCCAATAAGCCTCATGGACCGTGTGCAACACGGTTGCCATGGATTATTGGAAACGGATGTAAGGCGCCGTTGTACGAACGGATCGAAGATGTAAAAAGTCGTAAGCTTTTTGTACGTCAGCTCTGAATCAGCTGTTCCAGGGTCGCACGGGCCTGGCCGAGCTGGCTTGCCAGTGGCTCGGCCAGTGCATTCAGCGCCTGCCCATCATGCTGGCGGGCTGCGTCTTCCAGGCGTCGCAACAGCGCAGCCAGGCCAGAAAAACCCAGGGAGTCGCAACTGCCGGCCAGGCGATGGGCCAGGTGCAGCACCTCGGTAAAGTCCTGGGCCGGCAGCGCCTCGGCCAACGCCGTGGCGTGCTGCTCCAGTGACTGGCGCAACACATTCAGCAGGCCCTGCAGCTTCTGCTCGCCCAGCAGCGAGCGGTGGGTGGCCAGCAGCGACCAGTCCATGTTTGCGTCAATACCGGCCTCTTCGGTCGGCGTTGCGTCGGCCAGCGCCTGGCGCAGGTTGGCCAGTCGCAGGGGCTTGGCCAGCACACCTTGCATGCCGGCTTCCAGGTAATCCGACAGTTGCCCCGGTTGCACGCCAGCGGTCAGCGCCACTATCCGGCTGTGGTGGTTAGGCCCGGGGGTGGCGCGAAGCTGCCGGCACAGTTCCACCCCGCTCATGCCGGGCAGGTGAACGTCCAGCAGGATCAGGTCGAAGCGCCGCTGTGCGCACAACTGCAGGGCCTGCCCGGCATCCTCGGCAAAGCTCACCCGGTGGCCATCGCGCACCAGCAGGCCGCTCGCCACCTCACGGTTCAGCGCGACGTCCTCGACCACCAGGATATCCAGGCTGGCGCTGACCGACTGGGCCGGGGTATTGGCCGCAACCGGCTGCCCAAGGGCGATGTCGAGTTCGAACCAGAAGCAGCTGCCCTGCCCTTGTACACTGTCCAGGCCAATGCAGCCCCCCAGCTTTTCCACCAGGTGCTTGCAGATCGCCAGTCCCAGACCGGTGCCGCCGTAGCGGCGTGCCACGGCCTCGCTGGCCTGGACGAAGCGGTCGAAGATTTTTGCCTGTACGGCCGGCTCGATGCCGATGCCATTGTCACTGACCGACACCCGCAGGCGCTGCGTGGTCGCCTCGCTGACCAGCACCTGCACCTTGAGCCGCACCTGGCCGTGCTCGGTGAATTTGATGGCATTGGCCAGCAGGTTGCTGAGCACCTGACGCAGGTACTGCTCGGCGCCGTGCTGGTAACCGGCTAATTGCTCATCAATCTCCAGATGCAGTGTGTCGCCGTTGTCCGCGGCCGTGGGTTCGAGCAGCGCCAGCACTTCCTGGCACAACTGGCGCAGCGAAAAGCCGACCAGCTCGGCGCGGCTCTCACCTTCTTCGAGCCGGGCGAAATACAGCACTTCGTTGAGAATCGCCAACAGCCCCTCGCCGGCCTTGTACAAGGCTTCCAGGCGCTGACGGTCGGCCGCTTCCAGCCGGCCACCGCGTAGCAGCTCGGCCATACCCAGGATGCCGTTGAGCGGGGTGCGCAGTTCGTGGCTCATGGTCGCCAGGAAGCGTGACTTGGCCAGGTTGGCGGCCTCGGCGTCATCCTTGGCCCGGGCCAGGCTGGCGGTACGTCGTTCGACCATGGCCTGCAGTTCGTCGCGCTTGTCTTGCAACGCCAGGCGGTCACGCTCGCGGCGTTCAATGTCGCTGAGGATGGCGCGGCGCATATCGTCCAGGGCATTGGCCACCGTGTCGATCTCGTCAGGGCGCGATGAACGGCGGCGCCCCAGGCGCAACGGTTCCTGCCATTGGCCGGCGCCAATACGCCGGGCGAACTCGGCCATCACTTGCAGATGGCGGGTGACCAGGCGATAGAACAGCCCCGACAGCGCCACTGCCAGGCCACACAAGAACACGCCCATCCACAGCAGGCTGGCAAGGCCGGTGGCATACAACCGATGGTGCACCGCACCCAAGTCGATACTCACTTCAAGCTCACCCAGGTGCCTGGCGGGGCCCGAGGGGGGCTGATAATCCAAAGGGAAGCGCTCGATGCGCAGCGGCCCCTTGGGTTCGGCCTCCCCTCGCAGCAGTTGAAAGTCGTCGCTAACCAAGCGCACCCGGGCCACGTCGGAAAAATCCACCAGGCCGCGCAATTGCGTATCCAGCTGCGCCTCGTCCAAGTCCCACAGGCTGCGCTCCAGGCTGGCGAGGTAGCCTGCGCGGATCAACACCATGCGCGCCTCGATGTCGCGCATCTCGCGGCGGTATTCGAAATACAGCTGCACGCTACTGGCCAGTACGGTAAAGCACAGGCTGAACAACAGGATGAACCGCAGCAGGCGGCGCAGCAGGCCATCGGTGTGCAGGCGAATCATCGGGCATCTGCCGGCAGGTTGATCATGTCGCGGTAGGTGACCTCGCTCTGCTCCAGCCAGCGCGCGATCTCGCCAGCCTGGTTCATGCGCCGCAACTGCGCGTCGATTTCGTCCATGTGCTGGCTCAGGGGTGATTGCCGCGATACGGCTACCCGCAGGTAGTCCACGCTCAGCGCGCTGGGCAATACGCGGATGTCCTGCGCGCCGGGCAGGTGCTCGATGAACAGTTGGCCGGTGCGCCGCTCCTGGATCACATAGTCGATGCGCCCGCGGATCAGCTTGCCGAAATTCTGCTGGCTGGAAGACACCCGCTCGATGTTCTGGTGGCGGGCGACGAAGCGGTCGAACTCGGCGCCGTAGCTTTCGCCGTACAACAGGCCGCCGCGGTAAACCGCCAGGTCCTCCAGCTGCTGGAACTGCACCGGTCGCTTGCGGTTGTAGAACACGGCCACTTCCTCGCGCACCACCGGCTCCGTGGAAAAACGCATGCGCTGGTCACGCTGGTCGCTGTTGTAGGCCAGGACCACGTCCACCCGCCCGGCGGCGGCGTCCATCAGGCAGCGCTTCCAGTTGCCCAGCACCACGGTTTGCACCTCGTAGCCCATGCGCGCGAACAGTTCGCGCACCACGGTTGGGGCCAGGCCGCGCACCTGGTGGCCGTCGCTCCAGGAAATGGGCGGGTACACGGGGTAGTCACAGTAACGCACGGGTTCACCGGCACTGGCGTGCAGGGTGGGCCACGTCAAGGCCAGCGCCAATCGCCAGGCGCGAGGAATCATGCTGCCACGCTGGCGGTGAACAGGTAGCCGGTGCCGTGAATGGTGATGATCAACTGCGGTTCGGCCGGGTCGTCATGCAGCTTGCGCCGCAGGCGGCCGACCAGCACGTCGATGGAGCGGTCGTTGGGCACCCACTCGCGGTTGCGAATCTGGTCCATCAACTGGTCGCGGCTGAGGGTGTGGCCGCTGTTGCGCAGGAACACGCTGAGCAACTGGAACTCGCCGTGGGTCAACAGGGTTTGCCCGCCACGGGCGTCGATCAGGCGCCGGCGGTCGGTATCCAGCGCCCAGTCGGCGAACTGCTTCAGCGATTGCGCGCAGGCCGGGGCGGGGTGCGCCTCGCGGGCATGGCGCACGCGGCGGATCAGGTTTTTCGCCCGGGACACCAGCTCGCGGGGGTTGAGTGGTTTGATCACGTAGTCATCTGCACCGCACTCCAGGCCAACGATGCGGTCTATGTCGTCATTGCGCCCGGTGACGAGGATGATGCCAACCTCCGAGCGCACCCGCAGTTCGCGGGTCAGGGTGAGACCGTCCTTGCCGGGCAGGCGGATGTCCAGCAGCACCAGGTCGACATCCTGGCTGGCGAGCAGGGCTTCGGCCCTTTCCGCGGTGTCGGCGCAGTGTACGTCGTAGCCCTCCTGGGACAGGTAGGCCTGCAGCAAGTCACGAATAAGCGGATCGTCATCGACGATCAATACCCGAGGCGTCATTGCGTGTTGTCTCTTTTTTATTGGTGTTGTTCTACACACTCGCGACAGCAGCGTACTCGTTACTGAACAGGTGATCAACAGCCCGCGGACAGGCTGAAGCGCCTCCGGCCACCGGCCTGCAGGCCATCGACCCAGGCCTCGCAGATGATCACGCCCTGCTCGGGGGTGAAGGTGCCGGGGTTCAGGCCCGACTCCAGCCACAGGCCGTCGAGCAAGGCGCTCAGGCTGATGGCCGCCAGGTCGGCATCGAAGCCCTGCCAGCCCTTCTCTTCGGCCAGTCTGGCCAGCAGCTGGCCAAGTTCGTTGCGGTACTCGCCGTAGGAGTGGTCGTGCACCTGGTTGATCGCGTCGGCGGTCTTCACCGCGCCCCAGAAGGCCAGCCAGGCATCGAGCAATTGCGGGTCGAGCAGCTCGGCGCAGAACGAGGCACGGAAGAACGCCGACAACCGCTCGCGGGCATTGGGCGCAGCTTGGGCCATGGCCTCGCGCAACAAACCCATCACCCGACCGGTGACGGCCATGTAAGCCTCTGCCACCAGTTCGTCCTTGCCCGCGTAATGGTGGCTGATCAGCCCGACCGAGACCCCGGCCTCAGCCGAGATCTTGCGGATCGAAGCCCCTTGGAAACCATGGCGTTTGAGGCACACCAGGGTCGCCTCGACCAGGTTGGCTTTGCGCAGTTCCGGCAGCATGCGGTGGTAGCGGGCTTCCTGAGTCATCGGTGGGTCTCTGGTTAGGGGCTGGACTGAACGACTGTACAACAAGCCGGACTGCGTGATAAACCCTAAGCGCCACTGCCCGGCAGGGCCCCCTCACAACAACAAAAGCGGCTGCCATGAACGACCTGATCACACGCGAGCTGGACCAGGGCCTGCTGACCCTGGCCTTCAACCGCCCCGACAAGCTCAATGCCCTGAACACTGCCATGTACCAGCTGCTGGGCGACCTGTTGCTGGCGGCAGGTGAAGACCCCGCTGTCGATGCCATCATCATCACCGGTGGGCCGCACTGCTTCAGCGCTGGCAACGACCTTCGCGACTTCCTCGACAACCCGCCCAGCGACCTGGACAGCCCGGTGTTCCGCCTGATGCGGGTGGTCATGGGCCTGGACAAGCCGCTGATCGCAGCGGTCAGTGGTGCGGCGATCGGCATCGGGGCCACCCTGTTGCTGCACTGCGACCAGGTGCTGGTCAGCCGCTCGACCAAGCTGCGCATGCCTTTCGCGCCGCTGGGTGTGTGCCCGGAGTTTGGTTCCAGCCTGCTGTTGCCGCGTGTGCTTGGCCAGGCCCGGGCGGCACGCTTGCTGCTGACCAATGCATTGCTGGATGGCGAACAGATGCTGGCCTGGGGGCTGGCCAATGAGCTGCATGAAAACGGCGAACAGTGCCTGGACGCTGCCCGCACGCTGGCGCGGCAGCTGCAAGGCTACCCGCAGGCTGCACTGCGGATCAGCAAGCGGCTGCTCAAGGACAGCCAGCGGGCGGAGCTGGAGGCCACGGTGGCGCGGGAAAGCCGACTGTTCATCGAGTGCTTGCGTACTGAAGAAGCGCGGGCAGTGCTGCGAGGGCTGATCAAGGGTTGAAGGGGCTGGCGCGATCTTCATGGGCGCAACTGTCTTGCGCAAACGTTGCTGCACTAGTACCCGGTCATCTCCAGATACCCGCGCCCGCCCGCACTCCCGTTCAAGCGTACCGGCCCTTCCCAATACGGGAACCGTGTCTGCATCCACGCCTGCGGCTCAACGGCATCGACCTGCACATCCACCCCATGCTCCGGCACTTGCACCCGCCAACGCGTGGGCACCTGCTTGCCGTTTTTCTGCGCAGACCAGGCCAGCGCCTGCAGGCGGATCTGTGCGGCGTCCAGCGCCACCACCTCCCCCTGTGGCCCTACCCAGGTCCCGGCGCGATACGGTTCCCCGTGGGCCTCCCGTACCTGGAACAGCATCAGCTTGGCGCCACTGTCCAGGTGCAGGGAAAACCAGTCCCAGCCGGTCTGCCCGGGCGCCAGCGGCTGACTGCTCCATTCCCGGTCCAGCCAGGCCTGCCCGGTAACCGCGATGCACAGGCTGCCACGCTGGACCTGCCCCTGGACCTGGTAGAACGGCTGGCTGTAATAGTACGAAGCCTGGCCCTTGCCTGATTTTTCGCTGTAGCCCTGCTCACCATGCAGCACCAAGGGAAGATCGCTGTGCAACTGCAAGTCATAGCGAAAACCTTCGCCACTTGCGACCATCTGCAGGTCTTCAATGCCGCCCCGGCCCTGTAACACCCAGTCATTGATCCATGCGCGAAACGGCTGGGCCTGCGCGCCGGCCTGGCCGACACCACCCCGCGCCAGGGTTTCAGCAGACTGATGGCCACCCGGCCCGGTCAGTGCTGCATGCCCCATCCACAGGTTCGGGCTGTTCCAGCCGGTGGTCTCCGGGCCGGGGCGCAGGGCCGAGCGGAACAGTGTCCACTGGGCGCCCCAATCTCGGCCCTGGGTGTCCTTGAGGTTAGCGGTGACATACCACCACTCGATACGAAAGCCGTCGTGGGGACCGTGGTCATGCGGGAAGACCAGACGATGATCGCGGGTCACCTGGCTAAACTCGCCAGCCTGCTGCCCGAGCCCGGCATAGCTCTGCGGTGCTGGCTGATCACAGCCGCACAACAACCCGCTCAGCAACAGCAACGCATTAAGCTTCATCGGCCAACGGCCTCAACAGTTCGCGCGGCTGGCGGCGCGCCAGCTGCCACAGCGGCCAGGCACAGGCGATCAGGCTGGTGAGCATGCCCAGCACGGTCAGCTGCAGCAGTTGCATGGGGAACACATACAGCGGTAAACGCCAGCCGAATGCCTGCACGTTCACCACCGCGACCAGACACCAGGCCAGCAGCAACCCAAGCGGGATTGCCAGCAGCACGGTGAAGCTGCTTAGCATGAGTGTCTGCCCCAGGCTCAGCCAGACCAGTTGCATGCGCCGCACCCCCAGCGCCCACAGCGGTGCCAACTGGCCCAGCCGGGCCTGGCCCAGGGTCAGCAGGTTGATGAACAACGCCACACCAGCCACGCCAAGGGTAAGGCTGTTGAGGGCTGCGGTGGCGGCAAAGGTGCGGTTGAAGACGTCGGTTGACCAGCGTTTCAGGCGCGCCTGCTCGACCACCCGGCTGTCATCCAGGGCAAAGTGCTGTTGCAGCGCGGCCTTGAGCGATGCCACCCCTTCAGCGCTCAGGTCGACACTCAAGCCGGCCAGGGTTGCCTGTGGCCAGTGGGCGCGCAACCAGCCGGCATTGACCAATACATGCCCCTTGGGGTTGCCGTAATCGGCGTAGATCCCGACCACGGGCAAGGCTGGCGTGTCTGCGGGCAGCTGCAGGCTGTCGCCCAGTTGCAGGTTCAGGCGCCTGGCCAACTGCTCACTGAGCATCACGGCTTGTCCACTGGCCAGTCGCTGCCAGGCGCGCGAATGCTGTTCCAGTAATGGCCAGCGCGCTCCATAGGCGGGGTGATCGACAATGCCCTGCACTTGCACCGGCCAACCTTGCAGCTGCATGTCTGCACGCCAGCCGGGCAGGACCACGCTGGCCACAGGTTGCTGCTTGAGCCACTCGACTATCTGCAAGCCTTGGGCCGTGTCCTGCGGGGTGACATACAGGTCGGCAGAGAGGCGCAGGTCAAGCCAACCGACAAACGTCTTGCGAAAACCCTCGGTCATGCTGCCCACGCCAACACTGGCAGCCAGCGCCAGCAAGAGGGCGACCAACGCCAGGCTCAAGGCTGGCAGCTGCTGGCGGCTGTCAGCCACGAACCATTGCGCCAATGGCCGGTGGCAACGACACGCCAGCCACGCCAGTACCCGATCGAGCAAGGCCGGCAACAGCAGCGCCGCCGCCAGCAACAACCCTGCCAGCATGCCGAACGCGCTAAGCAGGCCAGCCCCGAAGACACCACAGCCCAAGGCCAGCAACAGCAGCAGGCCCGCTAGCAAAGCCTGCCGTTGCAACCATGGCCCCTGCGCCAGTCGCCAGGCCTGGGGTTGCGCCAGCGCCAGCAAAGGCAACCGGGCAGCACGCATTACACTCTCCAGCCCGGCCAGCAATGCCCCGAGTACACTTACCAGCACACCCAGCAGCCACCACCCCGCCGGCAGGCTCAACGTGCCGGCGACCTGGGCGCCATACAGACCACGCAGGCTGGCGGCCACGTCGGGCAACAGCCACGCGGCCAATGCGTAACCACTGGCCACCCCGGCCAGCCCACCCACTGCCGCGAACAGGCCCAGCTCCAGCACCAGGGCACCCAGCAGGGTCTTCAGGCTGATGCCGCACGCGCGCAGGTTGCGGATCAGCCCACGGCGCTGCTCCAGCGCCAGACCGATCGCGGCGTGGGCGATGAACAAGCCGACAACGAACGCCAGCAGGCCGAGGGCGGTCAGGTTGAGGTGGAAACTGTCGGTGAGGCGCTGCAAGCCGCCATCGTCCTGCCGCGGCTGCAGTTCAAGGTGGCGGGCAATATCCGCAGGCAACGGCCCGGGCGTATCAGCCAGCAGCAGACGAGACAACTGCCCCGGTGCGTTCAGCAACGCCTGCGCGTGGCCGATGTCCACCACGATGACCCCGGGTGCCAACGCAGGCTGCAAAACCATAGGCGGCAGCAACTGCCCTTCACTGTCGCGGGTCGGCTGCCCGGGGCTTGTGTTCAGTTGACGCAAGGTGTCTGGCCCAACCCAGGCTTGCCCGGGCGAGCCGATGAACGCTTGCAGGTCGAATGCCTGCACCTGCACCCCGGCAATGCTGCTGGCAGGCGGCAGGCTCAACGGCTCGATGCCGATCAGTCGCACACTGCGTGCGGGCTCGCCCGGCAAGCGCAAGCGCCCTTCCAGCACCGGCGAAACAGCCCAGCCCTGCCTGCGCAGTTGCACGTACAACGCCTGATCGAAGCGCTCGCCATTGCGCGCGATCAGTTGCGCCTGCAGCGGCCCGGTCAATACCGCGCTGGCCCGGGCATAGTCGCTGCGTGCCTGGCTGTTCAATGCCTGCACACCGGTCCACAGCGCCGTGGCCAGCCACAGGCCAGTGAAGATGCTGAAGCACTGCACACGATGGCGCCGCCAGTGGCTGAGCAGCGCCAACAGGGCCAGCGACAAAAGCTTCATCAGCCCTGCTCGGGCCGCACACGGCCGGCCTGCAGGTAGCAACGGTGCTGCAAACGTGCCGCCAGCCGCGGGCTGTGGGTCACCATCAGTACCCCGCTGCCGGCTTCAGCGACCAACTGCAGCAACAAACTCAGCACCTCGTCACTGCTGGCTTCATCGAGGCTGCCGGTCGGTTCGTCAGCCAACAGCCAGGCCGGGCGCCCGGCAAGCGCACGGCCGATGGCGACCCGCTGCTGCTGGCCGCCAGACAGTTGTTCCGGGTAACGCTCAAGCAGGTCCGCCAGGCCCAGGCGCTGCGCCAGGTAAGCCGCCCACTGCGGGTCATGCCGCCCGGCGAGACGGGCCTGGAACGTAAGGTTCAGGCCCACGTCCAGGCTGCTGATCAGGTTGTACTGCTGAAACACCAGGCCAATCCCCTCCCGCCGCCACTGCGCCAGCGACGCTTCCGAACGGCCATCGAGCGGCACATCGTCGATCAGAATACGGCCGCTGTCCGCTCGGTCCAGGCCAGCCACCAGGTGCAGCAAAGTGCTCTTGCCGCTGCCCGACTCGCCCATCAGCGCCAGGCTGCTGCCCCGCGCCAGGCGCATGTCCACCCCCTGCAATATGGGAAGCGGGCCTTGGGGGGTGGGGAATGATTTGTAGAGTTGTTCGATGGCTAGCATCGAGTGGCCTTGATGGGTGGGGTGTCCCTTTAGGCATAGCAGGTTCGGCCAAGCCTGCTCCTGCACTGGCCGCTTTGATCGATCTCGCCGGTGCCTTCCTGTTCAGACGACGTGCTGCTGCGGCCGCCCCCTCGAATCGCAGGGGCGCCCATTCAATGGATCCACTAAAAACCGATAATCGCACAGAATCCGCATTCACAAAGCAAAATGCATTGACCATTCCCGCCAGTCGCAGCCTTAATGGATCCATTAAATAAAAACAAAACCCCGGAGAGCCTCCCATGTACCCTAAAAACACCTGGTACGTCGCCTGCACCCCCGACGAAATCGCCACCAAACCCCTGGGCCGGCAGATCTGCGGGGAAAAAATCGTGTTCTACCGCGCCCGAGAGAACCAAGTCGCCGCCGTCGAGGACTTCTGCCCGCACCGCGGCGCACCGTTGTCGTTGGGCTATGTCGAGGACGGCAACCTGGTGTGCGGCTACCACGGCCTGGTGATGGGTTGCGACGGCAAGACCGTGTCGATGCCGGGCCAACGGGTGCGTGGCTTCCCCTGCAACAAGACCTTTGCGGCCGTCGAGCGCTATGGCTTCATCTGGGTCTGGCCCGGTGACCAGGCGCAGGCCGACCCGGCGCTGATTCCGCATCTGGAATGGGCGGTGAATGATGAGTGGGCCTACGGCGGCGGGCTGTTCCACATCGGTTGCGACTACCGCCTGATGATCGACAACCTCATGGACCTCACCCATGAAACCTATGTGCACGCGTCCAGCATCGGCCAGAAGGAGATCGACGAGGCACCGCCGGTCACCACCGTCACCGGCGACGAAGTGGTCACCGCCCGGCACATGGAAAACATCATGGCGCCGCCGTTCTGGCGCATGGCCTTGCGTGGCAACGGCCTGGCCGACGATGTACCGGTGGACCGCTGGCAGATCTGCCGTTTCACCCCACCTAGCCATGTGCTGATCGAAGTGGGTGTAGCGCATGCCGGCAAGGGCGGCTACCACGCCGAGGCACAGCACAAGGCATCGAGCATCGTGGTCGACTTCATCACTCCGGAAAGCGATACCTCTATCTGGTACTTCTGGGGCATGGCACGCAATTTCGCTGCGCACGACCAGACCCTGACCGACAACATTCGTGAGGGCCAGGGCAAGATTTTCAGCGAAGACCTGGAAATGCTCGAACGTCAGCAGCAAAACCTGCTGGCCTACCCCGAGCGCAACTTGCTGAAGCTGAACATCGATGCCGGCGGCGTGCAGTCACGCAAAGTGCTGGAGCGGATCATCGCCAAAGAGCGGGCGCCGCAGCCGCAACTGATCGCCACCAGCGCCACTCCTGCCTGAGGAACAGCCGACATGATCGATGCCGTAGTGGTATCCCGTAACGATGAAGCGCAGGGTATCTGCAGCTTCGAGCTGGCAGCGGCAGATGGCAGCCTGCTGCCGGCGTTCAGCGCCGGCGCCCATATCGACGTGCACCTGCCCGACGGGCTGGTGCGCCAGTATTCGCTGTGCAACCACCCCGAAGAACGCCATCGCTATCTGATAGGCGTGCTCAACGACCCGGCTTCGCGGGGCGGCTCACGTAGCCTGCACGAGCAGGTGCAGGCCGGTGCCCGGCTGCGTATCAGTGCGCCGCGCAACCTGTTCCCGCTGGCCGAGGGGGCGCAGCGCAGTGTGCTGTTTGCCGGCGGCATCGGCATTACCCCAATCCTGTGCATGGCCGAGCAGCTGTCCCACTGCGGCCAGGCCTTCGAGTTGCACTACTGTGCCCGCTCCAGCGAGCGGGCGGCGTTTATCGAGCGGATTCGCAGCGCGCCGTTCGCTGATCGGCTGTTCGTGCATTTCGACGAGCAGCCGGAAACGGCGCTGGACATCGCCCAGGTGCTGGGCAACCCGCAAGCTGATGTGCACCTGTATGTATGCGGGCCCGGCGGGTTCATGCAGCATGTGCTGAACAGCGCGAAGGGGCTGGGCTGGCAGGAGGCCAACCTGCACCGCGAGTACTTCGCCGCAGCACCGGTGGATGCCAGCAATGATGGCAGTTTCTCGGTGCAGGTGGGCAGCACGGGCCAGGTGTTCGAGGTGCCAGCCGACCGGACCGTAGTGCAGGTGCTGGAAGAGAACGGTATCGAGATCGCCATGTCGTGCGAGCAGGGTATTTGCGGCACCTGCCTGACACGCGTGCTGCAGGGCACACCGGACCATCGCGATCTGTTTCTCACCGAAGAGGAACAGGCCCTGAACGATCAGTTCACACCCTGCTGCTCGCGCTCGAAGACGCCGCTGCTGGTGCTGGACATCTGACCCGGCTTACGACGAGGGCAGGATGACTTTCATGCCCGCGTCCGCCGCTGCCCCACCAAAGGTTTCGGCATAGCGCAAGGTGGCATTGGCGTGCTCGCGCATGATCGCTTCGGCGCGGGCACCCTGGCGGTTGACCAGGGCGTCGAACACGGCGTGGTGCTGCATATGGGCGAAGTTGAAACGCCGGTACTCGCGAGCCAGGTCATGGCGGTCCACCGCCAGTGCGGTGACCGAGGCGAATGGCAGGTGATCGTTGCGCGCCAAGGCAACGGCAATGGCCGGGTTGTGGCTGGCGTCGATGATCACCTGATGAAAGCGCATGTTCAGGTCGTGATAGACCTGCAAGTCGTCTTCGCTCACAAAGCCCTTGTCGAACAGCTGATCGCCGTCGACCAGGCATTGTTGCAACGCAGCGCGTGCTTGCACCGACAAGCCACGTTCTGCAGCCTGACGCGCCGCCAACCCCTCCAGCACACCGCGCACCTCGACCGCACCCGCGATGTCATCGGCGCTGACCGAACGCACCTGAAACCCCCGGCCACCAAAGCGCACCAGCAGGCCTTCCTGTTCGAGGGTGCGGAATGCCATGCGCACCGGCATGCGTGAAACGCCGAACAGTTCGGCGGTTGGGACTTCCATCAAGCGCTCGCCGGCCGCCAGCTCGCCCGAAGCGATCATCTTGCGCAACGCAACCAGCACCATTTGACCGGGTTTGCTCATCCAGGCGACTTCCAAAGACATGAGCGGGCATCTTAGCGCAAGCCGTGGGGTTGCTGCTGACCTGTTGTAGGAGCGGGTTTACCCGCGAAGCAGGCAACACGGAACATGGCACCGGCTGCGCCGGTGTTCGCGGCTGAACCCGTTCCTACAAGGTCAGCGGGTAGCTGACGATCAGTCGCGTCTGGTCGAAATCGCTGTTGAAGCTGCGCCGGTTGGTCGCGTTGTTCAGCCGGATGTTGAGGTTCTTCAAAAACCCGCTCTGGAAGGTGTAGTTCACCTCGGTATCGCGCTCCCACTCCTTGCCATTGCTGCCCGCCGCCGTGGTGGCGTTCTCGCCATGCCCGTACCGCACCATGGCCAGCAGCCCTGGCACACCGAGCGCGGCAAAGTTGTAGTCATAACGCACTTGCCACGAACGCTCGTCAGCATTGCTGAAGTTGCCGTTGAACATGTCGTTGCCCAGGGTTCGCCCACTGCTGCCGTACACCGACATCCACTGACTGTCGCCACTGACCTTCTGCAACCCCAGGTACAGCGTGTGGCCACTGTGCGAAGCTGACAACAAGGCGTAGCCGGTGCGGCTCTGGATGTCGCCGATACGCGCCTGCCCGTCATCCCGGTCGATGAAGTAGCCAAGGTTGGCCCCCAACGTCCACTCCCCTACCCGCTGACTGTGCAGCAGGTTGAAGTAGCTTTGCTGGTAGATGTCCTCCAACTGCGAGTGCCAGGCGCCGATCAGTGTTCGCTGCTGGTTGAAGCGGTACTCGGCGCCGGCGTAGTTGAAGCCGTCCGAGGTGACCCCGGGCGCGGCCCAGGCAGACAGGTCCTGCATGTCCGAAGAGTGGCGCAGGCTCACCTCGCGGTACTGGCCGGCCTGCAGGCTCAGGCCTTCGATTTCCCGCGAGTCGAGCATGGCACCACGGAAGGTCTGCGGCAGCAGGCGGCCATCGTCGTAACGCAACAGCGGAATATCCGGCAACAACTCCCCCACCTTCAGCTCAGTCGCGGACATACGCAGCTTCGCCGCCAGCCCGGCCCGACCGTAGTCGTCGGCCGCCCGCCCGTCATCGTGCACCGGCAACAGTTCTGAGCCGCTGGTACCGCCGCCGCTGTCCAGCTTCACGCCGAACAGGGCGATACCGTCCAGGCCAAAACCGATCAGCCCCGGGGTGTAGCCAGAGCTGAACTTGAAGATGAAACCCTGGGCCCATTCTTCAACCTTGCCCTTGGCGGCCCCCGGGTCGCGGAAATCGCGGTTGAAGTAGTAGTTGCGCAGTGTCAGCCCACCCTTGGCATCTTCAAAGAAGCCCCCCTCTTGCGCCCAGGCCGGCAAACCAAGGCCAAACGCCAACGAAACTGCCAGGGCCGAACGGGCCAGCGTGCAAGTTGTGTCCATCATTATTATTGTTCTCCGCGTTCAATAGGCGCAGCAGACCGCCCCAGGCCAGCATGACCCGGAGCAGTAAGTTGCATTCAGATACCCGGCCAGGCCGGGTTGCACTCAGTGGCTCAGTGCATCAGCAGGCAAGGCAGACGCAGGCTTGGCCGTTGGGCGCAACAGCAGCAGGCAACCCGCGGCAAGCACGAACACGCTGGCAAACACGCCGTACAGATGCAGGGGTTGCCAGCCACCATCAAGCAGCACGCCAGCCACGGTCGGCGACAGGATTGCGCCCATGCGGCCGATGCCGATCCCCCAACCCACACCGGTGGCACGTACCGATGCGTCATAGACCACCGGCGACAAGGCATACAGCCCAGCCACGCAGCCGTTGGAAAACAGCCCGATCAGCAGGCCCAACGCCAGCGCCGCAGTGACCGAGGCGCCATTGGCCACGAACAGCACCAGCAGCGCGGCGGTAATGAGCATGAACAACGCCAGCACGCGCGTCAGTGGCCAGCGCGAAGCCAAGCCGCCGATCAGCGCCGCGCCAAGGATGCCGCCCACGCTCAACAGCACCCCGCCGGTGATGCCTTGCTGGGCCGACAAGCCGGCGGCCACCAACAGTTTCGGCGTCCAGCTCATGACGAAGTAGAAGCCGAACATGACCAGGAAGAACAGCAACCAGATCACCAGCGTGGTGCGGCGCATGGCCGGCGCCAGCAGCTGCTTGAAACCGCTGCTGGCACCTTCTGCCCGTGCGGCAACAGCCGGCAGTTGCGCCAATGCCGGCTGGCCGAGGCGCACGGCCAGGCGGTTGACCCGGGCCAGCGCATTGGCCGGCCGGCGTGCCAGCAGAAAGTCCAGCGACTCTGGCAACCACAGCAGTACCAGCGGGATTACCAGTACGGTGACGATGCCGCCAAACAGAAATACCGAGCGCCAGCCCCAATGCCCCAGCAGCCATACCGCCAGCAAACCGCCCAGGGTCGCACCCAGCGCATAGCCAGTGGACTGCAGGCTCACCGCCAAGCCGCGCCAGCGTTTGCTGGCATATTCACTGGCAATCACATTGCTGCTGGCCAGGATGCCACCGATGCCCAGCCCGGTCAGGCCACGCAGCAGCGCCAGTTGCAGCGGGCTCTGGCTCAGTGCCGAGAGCAGCATGCCGATACCGGACAGCGCCAGGCACAGCAGGATCAGCGGGCGTCGGCCAAAGCGGTCAGCCCACGGCGCGATGAACAATGACCCGGCCGCCATACCGAACAAGCCGGCACTGAGCAGAAGCCCTACCTGCGCCCCATTCAGGTTCCACTCGGCAGACACCGAGGCGGCGGTGAAGGCCATGACCAGCACGTCGAAGCCATCGATCATGTTGAGGATGATGCAAATACCAATGGCCAGGCACTGAAAGCGCCCCATCGGGTCGTTGTCCAGACGTTGCTTGAGATCGGTATTCATGGGGTCACCTGCCGGCCAGGCTTGGCCACAGGCGAGAGGAACGATGCGCACGCGCAGGCGCAACGGGAGGAACCCTGACGGTTCAGTGCCGCTGGATAGCCATTCATGACTGGACCCTTTTTGTAATTGTTATCGCATACGGCAGGAGGGCTCCGGCCGTTGTCAGGCGCTAATCAACCAGATAATGGATCCACAGACAACGTTACGAAAGCACTGCCTATCAATCAGGCGCGACCAATTTCAGTTCATCGCTAGCAAAAAGCATATTTTTTATAAATAAATTCAATAGCTTATAAATTTACAACCAAAGAAACTTGATGTTCGGTTACCGAACAGAATCGAATTATGGATCCACAAATCATCAGAAACCACCCCTGATCTGCCATCATGACTCCGCAATGAACAAATCTTCATATTCCCCCTCAGCGCCCTGATCATGGGGGGCACAGCCGATGCCAGCCAGCGGGCAGCCGGGACTCGCCTTGAGGGTGCGGTACGGGTTGCGTAGCATCCGCGGCCCGATCGCGCGCGTATTGCCACCCCTCAGGATCGATTCACAGATGCCGCAACCCATCCCGCTAAAGGACCACGAAAAGGAAAAACACTTGGTCAACCGTCGGCTTCTGGCCTGCGCTGCCATGGTGTTCAGCCTGTGTGCTGTCCTGGTGGGCCGGCTCTATGTGCTGCAAGTGCTGCAGCACGACCAACAAACGGCCGTGTCGGAAAACAACCGCGTGCACGTGCTGCCCATCGCCCCCGAACGCGGGCTGATCTATGACCGCAACGGCGTGGTACTGGCCGACAACAAGCCCAGCTTCGACCTGACCATGACCCGCGAGCGATCAGGCGGCGACTCGGCCAAGGTGCTCGACACCCTGACGCAGGTGCTGGGCCTGACCGAAGACGACCGTAAGCAGTTCGACAAGGACCTGCGCCGTGGCCGCAAACCGTTCGAGCCCGTAACCCTTATGGTGGGCCTGAGCGAGGAGCAGATCGCCCTGGTAGCGGTGAACCAGTTCCGCCTGCCGGGACTGGAGGTGGAGCCGCAGTTCATCCGTGAGTACCCACTGGCCGGGCATTTCGCGCATTCAGTGGGCTATGTGGGACGCATCAACGAGAAAGAAGCCAAGACGCTCGACAGCACGGAGTACCGCGGCACCCAATCGATTGGCAAGACCGGCATCGAGCGCTTTTACGAAAGCCAGCTGCATGGCCACGTGGGCTACGAAGAGGTCGAGACCAACGCTCAGGGGCGGGTGATGCGCGTGCTCAACCACAAGGACCCGACCCCTGGGCAGGATATAGTCCTCACCCTGGACGCCCATTTGCAGATAGCCGCAGAAAAAGCGCTGGGTGACCGCCGTGGCTCGGTGGTGGTATTGGACCCGGCCAATGGTGACGTACTGGCGATGGTCAGCAACCCCAGCTTCGACCCCAACCTGTTCGTCAAGGGTATCAGCTTCAAGCAGTATGCCGCGCTGCGCGACTCCATCGACCGCCCACTGTTCAACCGCGTCCTGCGCGGCCTGTATGCGCCTGGCTCGACCGTGAAGCCTGAAGTGGCCATCGCTGGCCTCGACAGCGGGGTGATCACCCCTGGCAGCCGGGTGTTCGACCCGGGCTACTACGAACTGCCCAACTATGACCACAAGTACCGCAACTGGAACCGCAGCGGCGACGGCTGGGTGGACATGTACACCGCCATCATGCGCTCCAACGACACCTACTTCTACGACCTGGCGCACAAGCTGGGCATCGACCGCCTGCACGACTACATGGCCGAGTTCGGCCTGGGCCAGAAGGTGTCGCTGGACATGTTCGAGGAAGCCTCCGGGCTGATGCCCTCGGCCGAGTGGAAGCGCGCCACACGACGCCAGGCCTGGTTCCCGGGCGAGACGCTGATCCTTGGCATTGGCCAGGGTTACATGCAGGTCACCCCCCTGCAGCTGGCCCAGGCCACCAGCCTGCTGGCAAGCAAGGGCGTGTGGCACCGCCCGCACCTGGCCATGACCGTGGGTGGCGATACGCCGATCGACCCAAACCCCATGCCCGACATCGTGCTGCACGACAAGCATGCCTGGGACCAGGTCAGCCAGGGCATGCAGATGGTCATGCACGACCCGCGCGGCATTGCCCGCGCCGCAGCAGCAGGCGCGCAGTATCGGATCGCCGGCAAGAGTGGTACCGCGCAGGTGGTGGCGATCAAACAGGGTGAGCGTTACAACCGCAACAAGACCCTGGAGCGCCACCGCGACAACGCCCTGTTTGTCGGCTTTGCTCCGGCTGAGCACCCCAGTGTGGTGGTGGCGGTCATGATCGAGAACGGTGAGGCTGGAGGCCGGGTCGCAGGGCCGGTGGTGCGGGAAGTGATGGATGCTTATCTGCTGGATGAGCAAGGGCACCTGAAGCCGGAGTATGCGGGCGGCGCACCCACTCGGGGTGTGCCACACACATGATTTGGCGTAGCCGCTGTGCAGGCGGCTTTAGTCGCGAATGAGTCAGGATGCCGTGCGCGGCATCAGCTCATACGGGTGTTTCCACCCCGGCAGCGCCTGGATACGGGCTTTCCAGGCCTCGATGTGCGTGAACGCTGCCAACGGGATACCGGTGTCTTCTGGCATGAACACATACCCCGCCAACGACAGGTCGGCGATGGTCAACCGGCCACCGACCATGAATGGCGTCTTCGCCAGGTGCGCGTCGACAATACGGTAAGCCGCCGTGGCACGCTCGCGCAGGAACCGCGTGACATCGGTTTCGCCGGTGTTCTTCAGGCAGAACAGAAAGCGCAGCGCAGCGTAATAGCTGGTGAACTTATGGTTGTCGAACAGCATCCACCGCCAGATCTCACGCTTTTCATCTTCATCGCGAGGCCCGAACTGGCCGGTCTGTTCGGCAAGGTATTCGAGGATCAGCGCAGACTGGGTGAAGCGCTTGCCAGCGTGTTCCATCACCGGCACCTCGCCCTGCTCATTCACCTCATCGCGCCAGGTCTGCTCACGCGTCTGGCCATGGAAGAAGTCGACGAACACCGGCTGCCAGTTCTGGCCGGTGAGTTCAAGCATGAGCGCAGCCTTGTAGGCGTTGCCGGATTCGGCGAAGCAATGCAGCCTGTAGTCGGACATGGGCGAACCTTCAGTTTCCTTTGAATGATCGGCAGGGCGCTCTGCGGGTTTGCCCGCGAAGCCCTCCACCCAAGCAAATCACGCGCGTCCCGACGCGGTCAATCCACGACGCGCTCCGTCGACACCTTGAAACCGTGCGTTCAGCCACATCATCAGCGGCAGGTGCACCTTCATCCCCGCCACGCTCCTGCCAGCAGAAGGGAACTACCCGAACGCCTCAACCGTCTTAGACACTGAGTGGTTTATTTCCCTGTGCTTCACGTTACTGGAGAACACGACATGCGCCACCTACTGCTCGCCCCTGCGCTGCTGCTCCTGGTGCCTGCCGGTGCTGCCCTGGCCCGCGTCGATGCGGGCGACGTCGCCACCTCGGCCGGTATTTCCGCTTCGCTGTATTCGACCTTCAAGGATGACAAACGGATCATCCCGGCCCGTGACGAACTTTCAGCGTTCGTCGCCAGCGGCGGTGCCATCCGCGGCGCCTATGTGGAGTCGGCGCTTGAACAGGCCCGCAAGGACCATCCTGGGCTGCAGGCCAACGACGAAGAGCTGGCCCGGGCCATCCTGTCGCAAGATGACCCTGTGGCTGACCATTGAGTAAACCTGTACCGGCCCTTTCGCGGCGGTTCGACGCGAGAGGGCCGATACAAGGCCGCTTCACGCCCAGCCATCCATACGCATGGTCGCCCTGACCAGGCGCTGCTCTTCCTGCTCGATCTCCCGCAAACTGTCGCGTATGCCGTTGATATGCTCACGCGCCGCCCGCTGCGCCTGCTCGGGCAGTTGCTCCATGACTGCGCGATACAACCGCGCATGCTGCCGATCAATCTGGCGTTTCTGCGCTGGCCGGCAGTACAAGTTGTTGACCGACGCAAACACCGTGCTCAACGTCAGGTCACTGAGCGATTGCAGGGTATGCACCAGCACCGGGTTATGCGACGCCTCGCTGATCGCCCGGTGAAAGGCATGGTCACGGCGGGCATGCTCACGGGCATCGAGCGCCTGCGCAGCCTCGTGCGCAGCCAGCATTTCTTCGTAACGCCGGCGGATCAGCAGGCGGTCGACGTCGGTAGCCCGCAACGCCGCCAGCCGCGCCGACTCAGCCTCCAGCAACGCCCTGACCTCCAGCAGGTCGAACAGCGTGCGCGGTTGCGAACTGAACAGGTGCATCAAAGGCGTAGCACCCGCCTGCCCGGTGAGATCGGCGACGAACGAACCCCGCCCCTGTTCGGTGTCGATGATGCCGCGCCCACGCAGAACGCGCAGGCCCTCGCGCAAGGCCGAACGTGAACAGCCAAGCTTTTCCACCAGCCGCCGCTCCGATGGCAGCGCCTGGCCCACCTTCAGCACGCCTTCGACGATAAGCCGCTCGACCCGTTCGGCCACCTGGTCGGCGACCTTGGCCTTGCCTTCAGTACCCACTGCGCACACCCCTGCTGGTAGGACCACTTTGACTTATAGCGCCAATCTAGCCAGACAGAACCGTGAATAAACAGTACTGCCCGAAGAAACTGGTAGGACCAGTCAACATCTCGCTCGACCCCGAACGCTAGCACGCGCACGCTGCATCGGTGACCGCTTCGCCAACAACAACAAAAACCGTTGCGAGTGAGCCAATGAATATCCTGTATGACGAACGCGTCGATGGCGCGCTGCCCAACGTGGACCTGGCCGCCCTGTTGCAGGCGCTGCGCGATGCACTGCCGGACCTTGAAATCCTGCACCGCGATGAAGACCTCAAACCGTACGAATGCGACGGCCTGTCGGCCTACCGCACCGTGCCACTGCTGGTGGCGCTGCCCGAGCGCCTGGAGCAGGTGCAGACGCTGTTGAAGCTTTGCCACCAGCGCGGCGTACCGGTGGTTGCGCGTGGCGCCGGTACCGGCCTGTCTGGTGGTGCCCTGCCGCTGGCCAAGGGCATCCTGCTGGTGATGGCGCGCTTCAACCGTATCCTCGAGGTCAACCCACAGGGGCGTTACGCCCGCGTGCAACCGGGCGTACGCAACCTGGCCATCTCCCAGGCCGCCGCACCCCATGGCATGTATTACGCACCCGACCCTTCCTCGCAAATTGCCTGCTCGATCGGCGGCAACGTCGCCGAAAACGCCGGTGGCGTGCACTGCCTCAAGTACGGCCTGACCGTACACAATGTGCTCAAGGTGGAAATCCTTACGGTCGAGGGCGAACGCCTGAGCCTCGGCAGCGATGCCTTGGACAGCCCCGGCTTCGACCTGCTGGCATTGTTCACCGGCTCCGAAGGCATGCTCGGTATCGTCACCGAAGTCACCGTCAAGCTGCTGCCCAAGCCCCAGGTGGCGCGGGTGATACTGGCCAGTTTCGACAGCGTCGAGGACGCTGGCCGGGCAGTTGCCGACATCATCGCTGCCGGCATCATTCCCGGCGGCCTGGAGATGATGGACAACCTGGCGATCCGCGCCGCTGAAGACTTCATCCATGCCGGCTACCCGGTGGACGCGGCGGCGATCCTGCTGTGCGAACTGGATGGCGTGGAAGCCGATGTTCACGACGACTGCGCACGCGTCGCCGCCGTGCTGACCCAAGCCGGGGCCCGCGAGGTACGCCTGGCCTGCGACGAAGCCGAGCGTGTTCGCTTCTGGGCCGGGCGCAAGAACGCCTTCCCGGCCGTGGGGCGCCTCTCCCCGGACTACTACTGCATGGACGGCACCATCCCGCGCCGCGAGTTACCACGGGTGCTCAAGGGCATCAGCGACCTGTCCGCGGAGTACGGCCTGCGGGTCGCCAATGTGTTCCATGCCGGCGACGGCAACATGCACCCTTTGATCCTGTTCGATGCCAACCTGCCCGGCGAGCTGGCGCGTGCCGAAGCGATCGGCGGCAAGATTCTGGAACTGTGTGTGAAGGTGGGCGGCAGCATCACCGGTGAACACGGCGTGGGGCGCGAGAAGATCAACCAGATGTGCGCGCAGTTCAACAGCGACGAAATTACCCTGTTCCACGCGGTGAAGGCCGCCTTCGACCCCCAGGGCCTGCTCAACCCCGGCAAGAACATTCCCACCCTGCACCGCTGCGCCGAATTCGGCGCCCTGCACGTGCACCAGGGGCAACTGCCCTTCCCCGAGCTGGAGCGCTTCTGATGAGCATGGAGCGCGACATGAGCCAGACGCTGTTGGAGCAGGTCAACCAGGCGCTGAACGAAGGTACGCCGCTGCGTATCCAGGGCAGCAACAGCAAAGCGATGCTCGGCAACCCGGTGGCCGGCGAAGTACTCGACACCCGCAACCACCGCGGCATTGTCAGCTACGACCCCACCGAGCTGGTACTCACGGCCCGCGCCGGTACCCCCCTGCGCGAGATCGAGGCAGCCCTGCACGAGGCCGGCCAGATGCTGCCCTGCGAACCACCCCACCTGGGCCCCGAGGCCACCTTGGGCGGCATGGTCGCGGCCGGGTTGTCTGGCCCGCGACGGCCTTGGGCCGGGTCGGTGCGCGACTTTGTACTGGGTACACGGGTGATCACCGGCCACGGCAAGCTGCTGCGCTTTGGTGGCGAGGTGATGAAGAACGTCGCCGGCTACGATGTGTCACGCCTGATGGCAGGCAGCTTCGGATGCCTGGGGCTGCTGACCGAGGTTTCGCTGAAAGTGCTGCCACGGCCGCGCCTGTGCCTGAGCCTGCGCCTGCCGATGGGCCGCAATGAAGCGCTGGCCGAGCTGGCCGAATGGGGCCAGCAACCGCTCCCGATCAGCGCCGCCTGCCATGACAGCGAAACGCTGTACCTGCGCCTGGAAGGCGGCGAAGGGTCGGTGCAATCGGCACGCCAGCGGTTGGGGGGCGAAACGCTCGATAACCGCTTCTGGCGCGACCTGCGCGAGCAGCGCCTGGCGTTCTTTGCCGACGCCGCCCCCCTGTGGCGCCTGTCCGTACCCACCGTCACCGGCGAGCTGGACCTGCCCGGCCAGCAACTGATCGACTGGGGGGGTGCCCAGCGCTGGCTCAAGACCTGCGCACCGGCGCAGGCCATTCGCGACCAGGTCGCCAGGGTGGGCGGCCACGCCACCTGCTACGCCCCCGGTGCAGCCAGCAGCCCGCCGCTGCCGGTTGCACTGATGCGCTATCACCGCGCCCTCAAGCAGCAGCTCGATCCCCAGGGGGTGTTCAACCCTGGTCGCCTGTACCCGGACCTATGAGGCCAGCCCATGCAAACCAACCTTAGCGAAACCTCGCGCCGCCTGGCCCGCGCCGACGAAGCCGAGCGCATCCTGCGCACCTGCGTACATTGCGGCTTCTGCACCGCCACCTGCCCCACTTACCAGTTGCTGGGCGACGAACTGGACGGCCCGCGCGGGCGCATCTACCTGATCAAGCAGATGCTCGAAGGCGAGCCGGTCACCGCCAGCACCCAATTGCACCTGGACCGCTGCCTGACCTGCCGCAACTGCGAAACCACCTGCCCATCGGGGGTGAAGTACCACGACCTGCTGGACATCGGCCGCGCAGTGGTCGAGCAGCAGGTGCCACGCCCACTCGGCCAGCGCCTGTTGCGCCTGGGCCTGCGTGCGGTGGTGCCGCGCCCGGCACTGTTCAAGGCCCTGACCCGCAGCGGCCAGGCGTTGCGCCCGCTGCTACCGGCCTCACTCAAACGCAAGTTGCCGGTGCAGGTAACGACACCCGGCCCGCGTCCGGCAGTGCGCCATGCGCGCCGGGTACTGATGCTGGAAGGTTGCGTGCAGCCAGCCCTGTCACCCAATACCAATGCCGCGGCTGCGCGGCTGCTCGACCGCCTGGGCATCAGTGTGCAACCCATCCTGCAGGCCGGATGCTGTGGCGCGGTGGACTATCACCTGAATGCTCAGGAGCAAGGCCGGCAGCGGGCACGGCGCAATATCGACGCCTGGTGGCCCGCCATCGAAGCGGGTGCCGAGGCGATCGTGCAGACCGCCAGCGGCTGCGGCGCGTTTGTCCGCGACTATGGCCATCTGCTGGAGAAAGACCCCCATTACGCTGCCAAGGCGGCACGGGTCAGTGCACTTTCCCGCGATCTGGTGGAAATCCTGCGCGATGAGCCAATCGAACAATTGGCCCTGTGCGCCGAACAGCGCCTGGCCTTCCACTGCCCATGCACCCTGCAGCACGCACTGAAGCTGGGCGGCGCGGTAGAGGCGCTGCTGACACGGCTTGGCTTTACCCTGACCTCGGTGCCCGATGGCCACCTGTGCTGCGGCTCGGCAGGGACCTATTCGCTGACCCAACCTGAACTGTCACTGCAACTTCGCGACAATCGTCTGAATGCGCTGGAAAGCGGTAAACCGCACGTCATTGCCACAGCCAACATAGGCTGCCAGGCCCACCTCGATGGGGCTGGACGCACACCCGTGCGCCACTGGATCGAAATCGTCGAAGCCGCCTTGAACCCGGAGCCCGCCCATGCTTAGCAAGTTCGCTATCGGCCAGACCGAAATCGCCCGCGTACTGACCGCCGCCCGCCAGGAAGCCCAGGCCCGACAATGGAGCGTGACCATCGTCGTGGTCGACGACGGCGGCCACCCACTGGCCCTGGAACGCCTGGACGGCTGCGCACCGGCCAGTGCCTACATCGCGATGGAAAAGGCCCGCACCGCCGCACTGGGGCGCAAAGAGACGCGGGATTATGAAGACATGGTCAATGGCGGCCGCACGGCCTTCGTGACCGCTCCCCTGCTGACCAGCCTTGAAGGTGGCGTGCCGCTGCGGGTGGAAGGCCAGGTGGTGGGCGCCATTGGTGTATCCGGCGTCAAATCCGAACAGGATGCCCAGGTGGCCAAGGCGGGGGCTGCTGCCTTGTAGACCCTGGGGTTCGACCACCGCCCAGCATCTTAAGACGTTTCCTACGCCGCCCTCAGAAGCGCCCTACTTGCTGCCTCTGCCCACAGAAAACATGATCGGCACTGGAGGACGCAAGGTCGCGATCCAGAGGAGGCTCCGCATGCACCCGTACGCCCGCCCCATCGCCGAACTGCGCAGCAGCCTGCGCGAAATGCTGGCCCATGACATGACCAACCCCGACAACGACCCGCACTTGTCGGGGGTCATGTTCTTCTGCGCCACCGATGAACATTCCCGGCAATTGATCGAACGCATCGAGTTGCTGGCCAGCGAGGTGTTCTTCGACGCGAACGGGCGGGCCATTTCAGAGCATATGAAAGCTTCGGCGGTTGAAGGCGTGCGCATCAAGCGCAACCGCAACGCGCCGGAGGATGAAACCGTGATACGCATTGCCCTGGCAGAAAAAGGCTATATCACCGTCAGCACCGCTCGGCTCTGAGCGGTTGGCTCGGCCTCTTCGTCGCCTGTGACAAGCACCTGAGTCGCAGCCGATCCGCTATCCTGAGCAATCCTCCGCTCCGGACCCGCCCATGGAACTGCACATTCGCCTGGAGGGCCGCAAAGGCCTGGCCGACCAGCTTTACCAGCAACTGCGCGACGGTATCGACAGCGGCCACCTGGCCGCCGGCACCCAACTGCCGCCCACCCGTCTGCTGGCTGAGCAACTGGGCGTATCGCGCAAGACAGTGGCCGAGGCCTATTCGCGGCTGACCTACGATAACCTGCTCAGCGGCGTGGTCGGCCGTGGCACATTCGTCACCCCGCGCCATCCGCTGCGCAGTAACGAATCAGCCACCATACCCCTGGCTGGCGCCGCCTCCCTCGAGCGCTGGCAGCAGCGCGCCACCGTGCTCAGCCAACGCCAGGTGCAAGCGCCATCGCGCTATGACTTCGTCGGTGGTGCTTCGAGCAAGGCACAGTTCCCCTTCGACCAGTGGCGCAGTTGCCTGAACTACGCGCTGCGCCGCAGCCAGCGCCACCCCGAGCGACAATTCCCGGCCCAGGGCTTGCCGGAACTGCGCGAAGCCATTGCCCACCACATCGCCTACTCGCGCGGGGTGCACTGCAGCGCAGCCGATCTGCTGGTGTGCAACGGCGCCCAGCAGGCGCTGGACCTGATCGCCCGGGTGCTGGTCGAACCGGGCTGCCAGGTGGCCATGGAAGATCCTGGCTACCCGCCGGCACGGCAATTGTTCCTGGCCCTGGGGGCACGCCTGCAATCGGTGCCGGTGGACGATGAGGGCCTGTGCGTGGAACAGATCGCCGACGGCACCCGGCTGATCTACGTCACCCCCTCGCACCAGTTCCCGCTGGGCATGCCGATGAGCGAGCCACGCCGGCATGCCCTGCTTGCGCGCGCCGCCGAGCTGGGTGCACTGATCATCGAAGACGACTACGACTGTGAGTTCCGCTACCACGGGCCAGCCTCGGACGCGCTGCAGCGTCTGGACCGGCATGGGCTGGTCGCCTACGTCGGGACCTTCTCCAAGACTTTGCTGCCCGAGCTGCGCCTGGGCTATGCCGTATTACCGCCTGCCGTACTGCAGGCCGCTTGCGTGGCCAAGCACCTTAGCGATTGGCACAGCCCGACCCTGCTGCAGTGGGCGCTGGCGCGCTTCCTTGGCGAAGGCCACCTGAACAAGCACATCCGCCGCTGCCACGAGGTCTACAGCGCACGCCGCGAGCGCATCCTGGCGCGCCTTGGCGGCGATCTGGCACCGTGGTTCAGCGCCATCCCCGCCAGCGCAGGCTTCCACCTCAGTGCCTTGGCTACCCCCGCAGTGGATGTGGAACTGTTGGCCAACCTCGCGCGCAAGGTAGAGGTCGGCCTGTATTCACTGGCCCCCTTCTTCAGCGAGGCGCCGGTCCGCCCGGGGCTATTGATGGGCTTCGGCGCCATCGAACTGCTGGACATCGACCCGGCGCTGGACCGCGTACGCGATACCCTGCAACGCCTCAGTTGACCGGTGCGGCCTTGCCGGTTGCGGCCGGCCGGGCGATAGCCGCCGCATAGCCGCGCGGGTTGAAGCACGCGGTCACCAGCAGCATTGCCATCACGGTCACGGTCAACAGCGTCCACGAAGCCTGGAAGTCGCCACTGACATCCCGCAGCCAACCCGTGATATACGGCACGATGCCGGTGATGATAAAGCCGATACCCTGTACGAACGCCGCCAGGCTGCCGGCCTCGGCAGGCGTTTTCAGGTGTTCCAGGGTCAACGTCAGGCACTGGCTGAAGCAGGCACCCAAGCCAAAGCCGATCATGGCGACCCAAAGCCCGGAAGCCGCCGCAGGTGCCAGCAAAAGACCCAGAAAGCCCGCCAGCTGGATCGCCAGCGCCAGCCACAAACCCGGGCGCCTGTCGGCCCAACGTCGCAGCAGCAGCGGCAAGCCAAGCGCACCGAGCACCTGAAAGACGGTCATCAGGCCCACCAGGTCGGCACCGCCCTGAGCGCTGCCGCCGTGCTCGATGTGGTAAGCCGGCAACCAGGCCACCATGCTGGTGTAGCCGCCGTTGATCAGGCCGAAGTACAGGGCCAGCAACCACGCCCGGCGGGTGCCGAACCAGTGCCCGCCTGCGGCCCCAGACAGCTTTGGCGCCTCCTGCCTCGGCCGCAGCACGGCCCAGGCCAGCACCGCCAGCACGGCCGGGATCGCCCAAACGCCCAGGCCCGCCTGCCAGTAACCGAAATGGCCGCTGATGTGTGGACCGAGTACTGCCGCCAAGCCGCCGCCGCTCATCAGCGCCGCCGAGTACAGCCCCATCGCCCCGGCCAGACGGCCAGGGAACCAGCGGTTGACCAGCCCCGGCATCATGCCCTGCACCACCGCCACGCCCAGGCCGGCGACCAGCGCACTGGCGATCAGCGCCCAGGCACTGTCCAGTTGCAGGCGCCACAGGCAGGCCAAGGCAATGGCGGTCAGGCCCCCAAGCATGCCGCCGTGCTCGCTGACCCAGCGTCGCAGCCACGGTTGCAACAGGGGCACCAGGCCCATGCACAGCACCGGTAGCGCCGTCAGCAAGGCAGCCTGCTGGTAACCCAGGCCGGTGCTGGCGCGCATGGGTTCGAGTAACGGGCCGATACTGGTCAGGATCGGCCGCAGGTTCAACGCCAGCAGGATCACCAGCAACAGGTTCAGTACAGCGCTCATTGTGATTCGGTTCTCTTGTAGCAGGAACTGGTCATTATCCCGGCTCGGCTGGCTTGGCAGAAATGAAGAGATTGGATGCAGGTCAGTGGCCACCTGAATGGACGATTGGCCTCCCGCTTATGCGCAAAATTGGCTATCGGGGTGGCCAATGAGCGGCGCTACAGTAGCGCCATATCCACCCCACACGCCTGGAGACTGACATGCACAACCGTATCGAATGGGCCAAACACGCGCCGCAAGCCTACAGAGCCATGGTCGGCCTGGAGCAGGCGCTGGCTAACAGCGGCCTTGAAAACTCGCTGCTGGAGCTGATACGCCTGCGCGCTTCGCAGATCAACGGCTGCGCCTACTGCGTCAACCTGCATGCCAACGATGCGCGCAAGGCCGGTGAGACCGAAGCACGCCTGCAGACCTTGTGCGTGTGGCAGGAAACCAGCTACTTCACGCCGCGTGAACGCGCTGCGCTGGCCTGGGTCGAGAGCCTGACCCGCTTGCCAGAACAGGGTGCGCCGCAGGGGCAATATGAAGCCCTGCAGGAACACTTCGAGCCGGCCGAGGTGGCCAACCTGACCTTGGCGATTGCCACCATCAATGCCTGGAACCGGTTCGGCGTCGGCTTTGCCATGGTGCCGGCCTGATCCTTTCGGGTGGCCTGTGCAGGCCTATTCGCGGGCAAGCCCGCCCCTACAATTCTGTGCATGCCCTGTAGGAGCGGGTTTACCCGCGAACACCGGCAGAGCCGGTGCCATCCACCGCGTTGGTTC